>SLIW01000052.1 GCA_007135435.1 Natronomonas sp. | reverse complement strand
TCGATCAGTCGTCGGCCCAGACGTCGCCGTGGGCTCGATACCCGTCGAACTCCCCCTGATCGATCTCCCGCTCGATCTCCGCGAGCGTCATCGAATCCAGCCGGAGGATGTGGCAGAGTGGATGGCCGGGCGCCGCGACGGGGTTCTCCAGCGACCCCACGATGAGTCCGTCGAACGGGGCCGTGACGACGTCCTCCTCGGTCTTGAAGTGGTTCGACACCCGACAGATCGTCTCGCCCTCGTGCACGAGCGGGTACGGTCCCCATTCCATCTCCACCAGCCCCCCGGTGTCCGCACGCAGCCATCGCTTCGTGCTCTCCGCGGACGTCGTTTTGTACCACCCCGGCCAGCGGACCGGGACACCGGGTAGCAGTTCGTACTCCGCGAGGACGCTCTCGACGCCCTCGAGTGCCTTCTCGATGAGCACGGGCTGGAAGCGGTGTGCACGGCCCATCTCGACGGTGATAGTCGGGATCCCGTTTCCGGTCGCGACCGTCCGGAGCGCACCGTCGTCCCCTTCCCCGTAGAGGACCACGTTCGTCGCGAACGCCCGTGCGAGCCGCTCAACGGCGGGGTCGGTCAGATCCGCACGGGCGTGGTATATCGTGGTGCGATTCCGCGTCGACGTGTGGAAATCGATCCCGAGATCGCAGGGCGCGATGAACCGGTGGTAGATCTGATTCGCCATCCGCTCGGTCGTGTTCGAGCGGGCCTTGCCCGGGAAGGATCGGTTCATGTCCTGGTCGTATATGGGGGTGTAGCGCTGTTGGGCCTCGTATGCCGGGACGTTACACACGTGCAGACAGACGAGGGTCCCGTGGACCTCCTCGGGCGTGTACCGATCGGCGATCTCCTGGACGACCTTGACGCCGTTCAACTCGTCACCGTGGATGGCAGCGGTGAAGAACATCCGCTTTCCGGGGTTCTTCCCGTTGATGATCGTGATGGGGATCTCGAGCGGGTCGCCGAGGTAGTTCTCCCCGACCTCGTACCGGATCTGGCGCTTCTCGCCCGGTTCGACTTCCGTATCGTACTGGAACGGTTCGGCGACGGGATGTGACGGCTCCATGCGTACGGCTCACTGACCAGACGAAAAAGTGCTCTGACGGGGGGCGAGAGGATGGCGTGCCAACGGCGGAGAACCAGGATCCCTGCACAGGCGACACGGGGTAGATCGGGATCTCGGAGAACCCGACGGCTCCCATCCGTTTGGCGTACTCCGAGGGGATTCTGGTCGGCGATCGGTCAATCGGAGGGTAGAGATCGATCGACGGAGCAGGCCCCGGAGGACGCCGGCCGTGAACGCCGTGTGACTCCCGCCATCCTGACAGGCGATGGCGACGTTCGTCGGGTCCGCTGACATCGATTGCGGATTGGATGGCTGGGCAAAAAGAGCGGCCGCTTCGCGGTAGACCGGACCGTCGAGGACCACGTCGGAGTGGAACACCCTCTGTGATCTCGAACCTGACCAAATCGTGAGGACAACGCTCCTCCGTCGAGGATTGACGAGCGACTCCAGACGAGTACGCTCCGAATCGAGGGACGATGTCGGCGGCTCACTGTGTTGCCATCGTCGAAACAATTAATCCCCGACTCCGTGAACCGTTCCCTCACTCGATGGTCACGGAAGTGGCGCTCTCGCTCGACCTCGCGATCATCCTCCTGGCCGCGACGGTCGCGGGGTTCGTCGCGAAGCAGACCGGCCAGCCGACCATCATCGCCTACATCCTCGCCGGGGTGGTTATCGGCCCGGTCGTCCTCGGCCTCGTCGAGGTCACCGAGCTCACCGAGACCCTCTCCGAGCTGGGACTGGCGTTCCTGCTGTTCCTGCTCGGCATCAAGATGCGCATCGACGAGATCCGCCACATCCTCGCGCCCATCGTCAAGATCTCGCTCCCGCAGATGGCCGCGGTCGCCGCAGTCGGCACGGGCACCTCGCTGGCGCTCGGATTCGGCGTCACCGAGTCGATCATCATCGGCCTGGCGGTGATGTACAGCTCCACGGCGGTCGTCATCAAGATGCTCACCGACATGGGCGAGACGACCACGCTCCACGGAAAGATCGACGTCGGGATCCTACTCGTCCAGGACGTCGTGGTCGTCATCCTGCTCGCGGTGCTCGCCGCCGGCCGTCCCGAGAGCCCGGCGGCGGTCGCCACGACGCTGGCGGTCGTCCTCGTCCTCGTGGCGATCATCACCGTCGCCGCCCTCGCGGCATCGAAGTACGCACTTCCCGCCGTGTTCCGCCGCATCGCCGACGACAAGCAGATCTTCTTCCTCGTCGCCATCTCGTGGGCGTTCCTCTTCGTGTTCGTCTCCTCGGAGATCGACCTCTTCCTGTCGCCGTTCGGCATCGAGGCGTACCTCTCGATCGAGATGGGCGCGTTCCTCGCCGGCGTCGCGATCGCCCAGCTGCCCTACAGCAAGGAGCTCCAGGACCGGGTCAACCCGCTGACCGACCTCTTCGTGATGATCTTCCTCGTCTCGGTTGCGCTGACGCTCCAGGCTAGCGAGCTCCTCTTCTACTGGCAGGAGGCCGTGGTCGCGGCGATCGTGTTGATGATCGGGAAGTTCGTGATCTTCTTCACGTTGATCACTTGGCAACGGTTCGACCGCGAGACGACCTTCCTCGGCAGCCTCTACATGATCCAGGTCAGCGAGTTCGGTGTGGTCGTCGGGGTCGCCGCCGCGGCCGGCGGGTTCGTCGGCGTCGAGATCCTCGGCTTCCTCACGCTGGTCGCGCTGCTCACGATGGGGGTCTCGGTGTACTTCTTCGCGTGGGGGAGCGCACTATTCGAGCGGCTGGAACCGCTCCTCGAGCGGTTCGAGTCCGCGGAGACCTTCACCGAGGAGAAACGGGAGCACAGCGACCACGCGGTCGTCGTCGGGTACGACGACGTGACGCGGAACCTCCTGGGCCTGCTGGAGCACCACTACGAGGACCTCGTCGTCGTCGACCGACGGACCGATCACATCCGAGAGCTCGAGGAGGCTGGCTATCGGGCCGTCTTCGGCGACGTCGGCAGCGCCACGATCCGGAAGGACGTCGGGCTCAAGCGGGCGGATTTCGTCCTCTCGTCTTCGGATCAGCTCGAGATCGGCAAGCGGCTCCTCAGGGAGACCGGCGACGAGACGACCGTCATCGTCGAGGCCAACAGCCCGGAGGACGCACGGGCGCTCTACGAGCGGGGAGCGAACTACGTGATCCGGAGCGTCGAGCTCTCCGCGGAGCGGCTCGGGGACTACCTCGGGGCACTGCTCGCCGACCCGGACGCGTTCGATCGGGTGGTCGAACGCGAGGTGGAACTGATGCGGCAGCCGAGACCGTTCCCCGATCTACACGAACAGGTGGAGGGCGAGCTCGATGACTGATCCCCGCCCGCGGTCGTCCAGGATGAGGTCGGCGTCGACCCCCGGGGGTGGTCTGGATGGCTGAGATGCTCACCGCGGTGGCGATCGTCTTCATCGTCGCCGGGCCGTTCCTCCTGCTCGCCAACCGATACGACCTCCCAGGGGCGCCGCTGCTCATCCTCGCGGGCGTCATCGCCGGCGTGTTCATCGACGAGGCGCTGGCCCTGGAGCTCGCGCAGTTCGGCATCGCGTTGCTCGTGTTCTCGTTCGGCGTCGGGATCCAGCTGTCGACGATCGAGACCGTCCTCGCGGACAGCGAGCTCGCGGCGATCGCCCAGATCGTGGTGGTCGGCTCGCTCGGCGTCGGGTTCGGCCTCCTCGTCGGGGTCCCGGCGGGCGAGGCGATCTACATTGGGGTCGCCGCCGCGCTCTCGTCGACCATCGTCGCGACGGCGCTATTGCGGACTGAGATCCGGTCCAACCTTATACAGGGACGCCTCGGCGAGTCGATCCACTTCGTCCAGGACCTCTTCGCCGTCGCGTTCATCCTCGTGGTGGGGGCCGGAGTCCTCGAACTCGACCCGATCGTCCTCCAGATCGGCTACGGCGTCGTGTTCCTGGGCGCAGCGGTGCTCGTCAACCGGTACCTGTTCGACCTCGTGGGACGGCTCGCCAGCGGGTCGGACGAGCTCATGATCGTCGGCGTCGTCTCGCTGCTCGTCCTGTTCATCGGAGCCGCCGCGCTCGTCGACGTCCCGATCGTCGTCGGCGCGTTCGCGGCCGGCCTCGCCGTTCGCCACGACCCGGCGCAGTACCTCGGGCTGTTCAACGGACTGGACTCGATCAGGGACTTCTTCGTCGCCATCTTCTTCGTGACGGTCGGCGCGCTCATCGTCCTCCCGTTCGTCGCGACCGGGGTGGCGGAGTCGGTCGAGAAGCTGACCCTCGTCGCCGGCCTCGTGCTGTTGACGGTGCTCGTCAAGCCGGTGGTGACGGCCGCGATCCTGATCCACCGGGGGTACGAGGCCCGGACGGCGGCGCTGACGGGGTTCAGTACCGACCAGATAAGCGAGTTCTCACTGATCATCGCCATCGAGGCGCTGCTGCTCGGGCTGTTGACCCAGACGGTGTTCGACGCGATCATCCTCGCCGCCGCCGTGACGATGATCACCTCGGCGCTGACCCACCGGTACAACGAGGAGATCTACCGGTGGCTGGCTGACCGCGGCGTGATCGCGGGGCGCCACGACAAGATCGACGAGTTGAGCCACGTGCCGTCGGACCTCACCGATCACGTGGTCGTCCTCGGCTACGGCCGGATGGGGAGCCGGGTGGTCGAGACCCTGGAGGAACTCGGTCACCCATACGTCGTCGTCGAGAACGACCCCGCGCTCCGGGACGACGTCAGGTTCGAATGCGAGGCGTACGTCTTCGGCGACGCCATGGAGCCCTACACGTGGGAGAAGGCGAACGCGGCCGAGGCGCGGGCGATCGTCTCGATGACTCCCTCGCCGGTCGTCTCGCGGCGCCTCCTGGAGACCAGATTCGACGCGACGCTCGTCCTCCGAGCGCCGGACGAACGGACGGCCGTCGAGTACCTCGATGCGGGCGCGACCTACGTCGCCGTCCCCGACCTGCTCGCGGGCGAACAGTTGATCACGTACGTCGAGGCGCTACTCGAAGGTGAGATGAGCCCCGAAGACATGCGCTCGGCGGGGCTCGCAGAACTGCCGCCTGTCCGGAGTACCCGGTACTGAGGACGACACGGACTGATCGATCGCAACCATCGTGCTGGGCTCCATCCTGGGACGCTCTATCCCGGTAGATGGGAGGGTCGACGGGTGGACAGTTAGACATCAGAGGTCGCCAGGGCCAACACGTCACCGTTCGCTTTCGTCGATGTCTCGATCGCCCAGGAGGCGGACTAGTTCACCCGCGCTGGGGTAATGTACTGGTCGTCCGATTGGTGGGACGACGACGTTTGAAGATCCGAATCCGTGAGCGAGCACCTGTCTGTCCGTTCAATCCGCCACACCCTGTCCGACGTGACGCGACCGGTACGAGAGAGATCCGGCGGATGGGCTTCGCCTACCGATGGAATCGATACCGTGATATTTGAGTGATCAAAGCAGTTCAGTATCGCGAGACTGCTCCGTCCATCGGAACAGTTTACCCTCGTCGGGGTGACGAGGCTGCTCGCGGCTCGCTCGGTGGGATACCGCGGAGGAACGATGAAAACAAGAGTTGCGTTGAGGCGCATTCGGCGGAAGCGAGACGAGATTGCCAACGAACCGAGTCGGTTCGACCAATACAGGGACGAGTACGGCATCATCTTCCAGGAGGTCAGCGTGATTGCGGGTCCGGAGGCGATGCAGACACTCACCGAGTGGACGACCGCCCAGACGGTTCAGAACCGATGTCTTCCGGATCCCGCCTCGCTCCGCGATCGCGCGCTCGAGCTCTGCAGCGATCGGGGACACGAGATACCGGAGACGTCCGCCCTCCAGGGGCCAGGATGACGGATACGGATTCATCTATCCGAACGTTGGCCTCGCGTATCCGACGAAGCCGCGTCTTCGATGGACCACGAGACGATTGCCAGGACCGTGTGGATCCTCATACGAGTGACTCGAGAACCGCCTGGAACGGTCTGAACGAATACCAAGGCTGGGTGTCGGGACCACGGGGAACAGTCTGGAGTGTTGGGGCCTGAGCCGCCTGCACACAGAGCGGTTTGGTACGGACGGTCCCCCAACCAGCTCACCGACGCTCCGGGACGAGCGTGCGGTGCGTTGCACGGGACGGTCACGATATCTGGAGCGTTCGTTCCCCGATTCTTTTTTAACGACAGCATGGAAGGGTCGTGCATGGGCTGGAGGTCGCCGTGCGGGTGGTGATCGTCGGTGCCGGCGAGGTCGGCACCCTGATCGCGACCAGTCTCGCACCGGACAACGAGGTCGTCCTCGTCGATGCCGATGAGCAACACGTGGACAAGCTGAAGTACGAACTGGACGTCCTCACCCTCGCCGGCGACGGGACGTCCGCTGCCGTCCTCGAGGAGGCCGGGGTCGCGGACGCCGACATGGTGATCGCGAGCACCGACGACGACCGGACGAACCTCGTGACTTGCGGAACGGCGGCGACGATCGGCGACCCGTTCACGATCGCGCGGGTAAAGCACGCGCGATACCAGTGGACCTGGGAGCGGACCGAGCGCGCCTTCGACGTCGACTTCATGGTCTGTTCGGACCTCAAGACCGCCGAGACGATCGTCAACATCATCGGCCTACCGGCGGCGATCGACGTCGATCCGTTCGCCGGTGGGCGGGTCCAGATGGCCGAATTCGACATCTCCGACGACAGCCCGGTCACCGGCGAGACGGTGGCCGAAGCGGACACGTTCGACTCGTTGACCTTCGCGGCGCTGTTCCGGAACGGCGACATGATCCTCCCGCAGGGGACCACCGTCATCGAGGCCGGCGACCGCGCGGTGGTGATCGGGAGCCCCGAGAGCGTGCAGAAGTTCGCGCGGGAGGTCGCCCCGGCGACGACACCCGGCAAGGCTGAGGAAATCGTGGTCGTCGGCGGCAGCGACATCGGGTACCACACCGCCCGGCTGCTGGAGGAGCGTGGACTCCGGCCGCGGCTCATCGAGCAGGACGCCGACCGCGCCCGGGAGCTGGCCGAGGAGCTCCCCGGGACGCTCGTGATGCACCACGACGCGACCGACACGGAGTTCCTCGAGCGAGAGCGCGTCGACGAGGCTGACATCCTCGTGTCGGCGCTGGAGTCCGACGAGAAGAACATGCTCGTCTCCGTCCTGGCGAAACGGATCGGGACCGATCGGGTCATCTCCATCGTCGACCGCGGCAACTACGTCCAGCTCTTCGAGGAGATCGGCATCGACGTCGCGATCAACCCGCGGATCGTCACCGCCGAGGAGATCACCCGCTTCACCCACGAGGGCGTCGCACTGAACATCGCCGTGCTGGAGAACGACCAGGCGGAGGTCCTCGAGCTGGAGCTCGCTCCCGACAGCGAGCTCGTCGGCCGCACGATCCGGGAGATCGACGAGTCGATCAGCGCGGACATGGTCTTCGGCGCCGTGACGCGGGATCACGAGTTCGTCATCCCGCGAGGCGAGACCGTCCTCGAGGCGGGCGACCACATCGTGGTCTTCGTCGAGACAGCGTTCGTCGACCGGCTGATCGGGATGGCGTGACCGGCGATGCGAGGATACGTCACCGTCGAATGGCACGCCAGCCTCGGTCTCATCGGCTCGGTCCTGTTGTACCTGGCGGCGCCGCTGTGCTTCCCGCTCATGGTGGCCGTCTACTACGGCGAGCCGACGCTCCCGTTCCTGGTGACGATCGCGGTGACGGTGGCCATCGGGGCGGCGCTCCGGTTCAGTGCCGACGTCGAGCAGGACCTCGGCCCGAGGGAGGCCTTCCTCGCCGTCGCGGTGATCTGGTTCGTCGTCGCCGCGATCGGGGCGATCCCGTTCCTCGTGGCGGGGCAGGGGACGATCGCCCACCCGGTGAACGCCCTGTTCGAGGCGATGAGCGGGCTCACGACCACGGGGGCGACCGTCCTCGGCGACTTCGGCGTCCACGACCGGTCGATACTCATGTGGCGGCAGATGATCCAGTGGCTCGGCGGCCTCGGCATCCTCATCCTCGTGACGGCCATCTTCTCCGAGCTCGGGGTGGGCGGGGCCCAGCTCATGGAGACGGAGACCCAGACGAGGAACGTCAACCGGCTCACCCCACGGATATCGGCGACGGCGAGGCTCATCTGGGGGCTCTACCTCGGGCTGACCCTGGCGGTGATCGCGGTCCTCTACGGACTGCACCTCCTCGGGCTGGCGCCCAACATGGACCTCTACAACGCCGTCGCCCACGCCTTCACCTCGATCTCGACGGCGGGGTTCTCGCCGGAGCCGCAGAGCATCGGCGCGTTCACACCCGCCGTCCAGTGGGCGCTGATCCCGGTCATGCTCCTCGGGTCGACGAGCTTCCTGCTCATCTACTTCGCCATCAACGGCGATCCCTGGCGGCTCCTGCGGAACGAGGAGTTCCGCTTCTACATCGGGATCTTCTTGGTGTTCAGCGCACTGGCCGCGGCGCTCCTGTACCGCTTCCCGGACGTGGAGCTGGGCTACCACGATACCGTCCGGCACGCGACGTTCAACCTCACCTCCATCCTCACCACGACCGGCTACGCCAGCATGGACTTCACCCTGTGGCCCCACGCCGGCCAGTACATCCTCTTCGCGACGATGTTCGTCGGCGGCATGGTCGGGTCGACGACCTGCTCGATCAAGACCCTCCGGTGGCTCGTCGTGCTCAAGACGTTCCGTCGGAACCTGTTCACGGCCATCCACCCCGACGCCATCCGGCCCGTCCGCGTCTCGGGGCGGCCGGTCGACGAGTCGACGATCCGCGACATCTACGCCTACGTCCTCCTGAGCATCGTAATCTTCGTCGCGCTGACCCTCTTCGTAGTCGTCGACGGCGCCCGTGCCGGCGTGGACCCCTCGGAGTTCGAGGCGATGGGGGCGGCCGCCTCGACGTTCCTGAACATCGGCCCGGCGTTCGGGATGGCGGGCCCGATGGACAACTACCTCGGCTTCCCGGTGACGACGCGTGCGGTCATGATCGTGCTCATGTGGCTCGGGCGGATCGAGATCGTCCCCGTGCTGGTGCTCTTCACGGTCTCCTTCTGGCGGTCCTGACACCGGTCATGTATGCCGCGCTGGAACGTGTTGCACGGATCGTCGACCCAGGAGTTCGGCACGTGGCCGCACCGGCGACCCACACCGGAGGCTGATTACAGAACGCGAATCGCAGATGGCGTCCGCATCGTCCCGACCCTCAGAAGGTATCGTCATCTGCCTGGCCTGCGGGATCATCCCCGACGGAACAGCCGCTCTCGGATGGACCGTTTCGCTGGCCGTTCGGCCAGCAGGACGGACTGGTCGATCTGGTCCACGACGTCGTAGACGAGTGAGTCACCCAGCAGTCGGATGAGAAGCCCTCGTTCAGTGGCGCCGATGAGCACGAGGCTGTGGTCGGCCGCGGCCGCGCGGATCTCGCCCTCGATATCGCCGCCGGTCTCGACGAGCAGGTTCGCATCCCCAAGACCGTGTTCGGCCGCCCACTGGCCGATGAAGCCCATCGCCTCGGCACGCTCGGTCTCCTCGTCGATCACGTGGAGGACCGACACGGTGGAACCGTGGAGGTCGCGGAACGCCTTCGCCGCCTCGGCACTCAGGTCCGAGTCGGGGCCTCCGGCTGTCGGCAGCAGGATCTTCGAGGGGTCGAGACCCCGATCCTTGAACACGAGGAAGTCACAGGGCAACTCCAGGGTCAGTTCCTCCAGCGGCCCGCCGGTTCGGCCCGTGGTCCAGGGGCGACGTGGCGACCACCCCATCACGACGGTATCCGCCTTCAGCCGCTCCGCAGAGGCGAATATCTCCTGGAAGGACCGGTGAGAGACGACGGTGTGAGTCTCGATCTCCACATCGTAGGCGGCGGCGGTCTCCACGGCACTGGCGAGCCGCTCGCTGGCGTCGGGGTCGATCTCGTCGAGCTTGTCCGCGACGTAGTCCAGCGACGTCTGGTCGGGCACCTCGACGATGTGAACCGCGTGGACGACGCCATCGTTCTGCTCGGCCATCGTACACCCGATGGCGATCAGTTCGTCCGCAGTCTCCGGATTGGCAACGGGAACCATCACGCGGTAGGCGGCGGTTGCTTCCGGGGAGGCCGCTTCGGCGGCCGAAACGGCGACGTCTGGCATCTCATCCGGGCGCTCGCGGATGTACTCGCCGAGGGCACCCTGGATCGGGGTATAGCGGCGGGCGTACAGGAGGTACCACGCCACCGCGCCGATGACGAAACCGACCGCGATGACCTGCGGCCAGAACTCCATGAACGCGATCAGACCCAGCGAGAGCGTCGCCCCGAGGATAGGCACGATCGGATACAGTGGCACCTCGAAATCGGGGTCGTAACCCGGATAGTCGGTCTCGCGGAAGACGATCACCGCGAGGTTCAGCAACGCAAAGACGATCAGATGGAGGACGCTCGCCGCCTCCGCGAGGAGACCGACGTCCCGGCCGAGAAGTGCGATGAACAGGACGATCATCCCCCCAGTCACGATGATCGACCGGTAGGGGGTGGCAAAGCGCGGGTGGATCTGATTGAGCCAGTCGCTGACGATCCGGTCTCGACCCATCGCGAAGTTGATGCGAGCGGAGGCGAGGATGGAGGCGTTGGCTGACGACGCCGTCGCGAGCAGTGCCGCGACAGTCATCACCGTCATCGCGAGTCCGGCGACGGCGGCCGGGAACGCCACTTCGGCGGCCTGGGCGACCGGCGCTTCCAGGTCCAGTTCCGGCCAGGGGACGATCCCGATCATGAGCGTCACGAGGATCGTGTAGATGACGGAGACGATGACGACGCTCCCGACGATAGCGATCGGGAGGTTCCGGCCGGGGTTTCGCATCTCTTCGGCGACGGTCGCGATCTTCGCGTAGCCGAGATACGAAACGAACACGAGGCCGGTGGCCGGGAGGATCTCGGCCGTCCCTAGCGGAGTCAACCCTCCGCTACCGGTTACCGTGCCCCAGTCGAAGCTAAACCAGCCGACCACCGCGAACAGCGTCAGGATACCGAGCAGGATGGCGACGATGATCGTCTGAATTCCCCCGGTCTCCTTCGCGCCGATGTAGTTGACCCCCACGAAGGCGACGCCGGCCAGCACCGCACCGACCTGGATACTGTTGAGGAACAGGACCGACGGGAGTTCGATGAGTTCGCCGAGGTACTGGCCGAAGCCGATCGTGTAGAAGGCGGAGGCGAACGCGAGGCCGAGCCAGTCCCCCAGCCCGGAGATCGAGCCGAAGACCGGTCCCAGCGAGCGGTTGATGAAGTAGTAGGCGCCACCGGCTTTCGGCATCGCGGTCCCGAGCTCCGACACCGAGAGCGCGTTGAACACCGCGATGAACCCGCCGAGGGCGAACGAGAGGACGACGACGGGACCGGCCCGTTGGGCGGCGATTCCGGGGAGGACGAAGATCCCCGCGCCGATCATCGTCCCGATGCCGATGGTCATCGCGGAGACGAGGCCGAGGTCCTTGGCGAGTTCCTCTTCGCTCATTCGGTCGATTACACCCGGGGGAGCGCAATCACCGGTCGCTCAGCGGTCGTGATCAGTTTCAACGAGCGGTCGCCCGAGAGGAACTGCACGATGCGGTTGCCGCCGCGGGAGCGGTAGACGATGGCACTGGCGTCGACCTCGGCGGCGGCATCGAAGATCGCACCGACGATGTCACGCGAATACGCCGTGTGTTCGTCTGCATCGGGGAACACCATCCTGACGGCCTCGAACGACTCTTCGGCCACCGCCTCGGATTGCGCGACGGGCGTCTTGTCCGGTACCCCTTGACCCTTCTCGACGACGTGGAGTGCAGTGACGTGATCCGGCTGGTACGGTTCGAGTGCGGTCGCCGACGACAACGCGTCTTCTTTGTCGGCAACCGGGAGGAGGACGTGAGCAAGCAGATCCAGGTCCTCATGCTCGACAGGACGGTCCATACCTCCCGCTATAGGTGGCCCCCTTCAAGAAGATGTGTTATGAGATAATCTTTCGTGAATATCTCGAGGCGCTACGGAATTCACGACACCGAGCGACCCCATCCTCGTCCATCCGCATCACCCGTCGCCGGGGTGGGCCATGGTGCTTAGCAGTGCGTTCTCCGCCTGCCTGGAGTCGAGCCGGGTGTGCTGGCAGACGACCGGCACGTCGGCCTCGACCACGCTCGCGAAGGGGGTCCCTCTGGGGATCTCCTCGGGGTCATCGAACGCGTTGAACCGGAAGTGCCTGGTCCGCTCGGCGGGGACCTCCTCCACGTAGGGGCCGGCGGGTTCGCGGTCGGTGAAGAAGACAGTGATCTCGACGGTCGCGTCCTCCTCGCCCGCGTTCAGGATACAGAGCGTCTCGTGGCTCTCCATCTCGGGCTCCGGGCCGGTGCTCCCTTCGGGGATGTACCCCTCGGGGATGGCCCAGCGTTGCGTTCCGATCATGGCCGGTCGTGTGGGAGATAACGGACTCGTCCAGAAAAGCCGCCGGCATGCACACTCAGGTCGGGTCGGCCGAGGGCCACCGCGGGTCGAACCCGGAACGAGCCAGGGTCCGCAGACGGCCGTCGTCATGCACAGGGAATAGCAGAACAATCCAGCGGTTTCCTTCAGTGCACTGTTGCGATTGATAGCTATTCGCTGATGAATACGGGGCGCACAGTCATCACGGAGCTTTCACAGTGCGGAACCACATAGAGACGGCGTCGAAGTGATGGGCGACGAGGACCACGCGTTCGTTCTCGCCGTCACGGCCGCCATCGACACGATTGTGGCCAGTGGCGATCGGAATCGCGGTCGCGATCGGGGTCGGGATCTGGATCAGGATCGGAATCAGGATCGGGATCGGGGTCGGTGCGTGTGTTCGCCGCTGTTTTCGTTCGATACGAAAAACGGACGGGGATCGACCAGCCTGCGGTCTCTAGTCGGCCAGCACAGAAAGCAACTCCTCGCGGAACCGGTCTGGCGCCTCGATGTGGGGGCTGTGGCCCACGCCCTCGTAGACGGACTCCTCGATGTCCCCACCTGCGTCGGCGTAGTCTTCGAGCACCGTCCGGGTCTGGTCGACCATCGGCTGGGGTCCGAAAACCTCCTCGCCGGGCCAACCGGGCACTTCCCCGATCTGTCCGAGGTAGCCAAGGTCGAAGAACGACTCGTTGGAGACGATCGAATCGGTCTCCCCGCGGATCCAGTGGATCGGGGGCTTCGGGGAGACGTCGACGATGCCCGAGTTGTCGAAGTACTTCGGCGAGATTGCGTTGTTGACACCGCGCGTGCCAGGTCCAAAGCCGGGCCAGTTGTCCGACTCCGTGACGTCGCCAGGATAGTTGCCCTCACCGATGGCCGTGCTCAGTACCGAGTCCAGGTAGGCCTCCTCCAGGGTGGAGTCGAGTTCGGTACTCGGGTCGACGTAGAACGACCGGAGGATCGACCGCGGCGAGGTGTTCTCTGCGGCGCTCCGGTCACCCGCGGCGAGTGCGTCGACGAAATCCTCGTTGACTGCACCGGCGCCGGACCCGGCGTAGTCGTCGTACGCCGGCGTTCCCTCGACGTCGACGGTCCCCCCGAAACCGTACGGCGAGACGGGATTGACCAGCACACCCACAGACACGTCGGCAGGTCGCTCTCGAAGGTAGCGCATCGTTACCCCGCCGCCGTTCGACCACCCGACCATCGCAACCGGTTCGTCGACCCCGAGTTCCACGAGCAGGGCGTGTACGTCCGCGGCGAAGTCGCCGAGCCCGTCCGTCGCGTCGACCGGTTCGGTCGCCGTGTCGCCGTACCCTCGGAGGTCCGGGGCAATGACGCGGTACTCATCGGGCACGTCCGCCATCAGTTCACCCCAGAAGCGCGAACTCGAGCAGTTGCCGTGGAGCAGGACCAGCGGAGTCCCGTCCGCATCGCCGCTCTCCAGATAGTGTGTCTCGAGTCGTCCAGTGGTCGCCGTTCGCGAGCGTACCCCCCTCGGCAGTGGTTCAGGAGCCGTCATGTCGCTTTGTGTGACAGCTCAGGAGTAGATAACTATTCGCATAGGTGTCGGCCGTGGTCAGATGCTCGAAAACAAATTCCTGAATCTCTCGAGTTTACTTGATATCACGATACATGACAAAGCACGAGAAAGTGAAGCGAGG
>SLIW01000344.1 GCA_007135435.1 Natronomonas sp. | reverse complement strand
TGACGGTCGTCCTCGGCAGCGACTACACGGGCGAGGCGAAGAAGTCGTTCCTCCGGCTGTACATGCACCGGGTGAAGGAGGCTGGCGGCCTCGGGCTGCATGCCGGTTCGAAAAGGGTGACGCTGCGCCGAGCGCGGGACGGGGCCGACGCCGCTGATGGTGAAGACGGCGAGACCGCCGCGGACCTGGAGGAGGTCGGCCAGGCGTTCCTCGGCCTGTCGGCCACCGGCAAGTCGACCCTCACCGCCCACGGGCTCCGGCTGGAACCGCCCGAGTGCGCCGAGATGCTGCAGGACGACGTCTGTGCGCTCCTGCCCGACGGGACGGTCGCCGGCAGCGAGGGCGAGGGGCTCTACGTGAAGACACACGGGCTCGACCGCGACGAGCAGCCGTCGATGTACGACGCCGTCACCCACGAGTCAGCGGTCCTGGAGAACGTCGCCGTCGACGACGACGGGCGCGTCGACTTCGCCAGCGACGTCCACACGAGCAACGGCCGGGCGATCGTCCTCCGCGAGCACCTCCCCTCGGCGAGCGACGACGTCGACCTCGAGCGCGTCGACCAGCTGTTCTTCATCACGCGGAACCCGACGATGCCGCCCGTGGCGCGACTCGACCCGGAGGAGGCCGCCGCGGCGTTCATGCTCGGCGAGTCGATCCAGACCAGCGCCGGCGACCCCTCGAAGGCGGGCGAGTCGATCCGCGTCGTCGGCACGAACCCGTTCATCGTCGGCTCCGAGGGCGCGGAGGGCAACCGGTTCCGCGACCTCATCGCCGACCTGGAGGTCGACTGCTTCGTCCTGAACACCGGCCACCTCGGCGACGAGGCCGTGGACATCGGCGTCGAGGACTCGGTCACCATCCTCCGCGAGCTCGCCCGCAGCACCGTCGAGTGGGGCCACGACGAGGCGACCGGTCTGACGGTCCCCACCTCCGTCCCGGGCCTGGACGTGAGCCGGTTCTCGGTCGCCGACCACGTCGACGACTACGAACGCCGCCTGCGCGAGCTGCGCGAGGAGCGGCGGGCGTACCTCGAGGACTTCGGCGACCTCGACGACGAGATCGTGGACGCGGTCTACTGAGGACGGTCGGCCGGAGGACGACCGGTTGCGCTATCGACGACGGCTGCACGTTCCCGCCCACCCGACGGGCAGACGCTTTAAGGGGGTCCCCTGCGGAGTGGCGGCACATGGTCGACATGGACCGGATCCGCGAGCTCGTCCCGCACTACATCGCGATGCTCGCACTCGTGTTCCTGACGATATTCCTCGTCAGGGTCACGGTCGGGGACCTGGGGTTCTGGATCGAGCTCGCGATCGTGGTCGTCGTGGCGGCGGCCTACCAGCCGCTGGTGCGACGACTCGGCGTCGCCCCGGACGCCTGGGAGCGCTGAGCCCTCCACGAGGGACCCAGCGTGCATGGGGCCAGAGCGGGGATGGAGCAGCGGCACTACCGGCGGCCGAGGATGGCCTGGTAAGCTCCGAATACAGCCGGGAGAACCGACGAGGAGGCCCCACCGACGGACACCATCGATCCAACGTGACAGGCTGGCACTGGCCTCACTGACAGAGGTCCGCTGACCCTGCCTACTATTATCCAATGTGTATGCGCGTGTTATTAACTTCATATTAATCACCGCTCGTACGGCACGGTTCGGCGTGGCGCACCGGATCACCATCGAGGTGGAAGCGGTCGACGAGGGATACCGCGCTCGCGTCGAGGGGAGCCCAGAGTCCCACCATGCCGTCTCGGAGGATCCCCTCCACGCGATCCGTGGAGCCATCGCCGTATCGAGGGGATACATCGACGAGACGGTCGGCTTCGATCGAGACGGCCACTGAGACGCCGTCGTGGGGGTTAGCAACAGGGACGGCATCCTTCGGGCGGTCTGGGGCTGGCCGATTGAGGCACCTGGACGTCGAGCGCACTCGTCACGGGCCGATCGCCCACCGCACGATGGGCAGCGAACCGTCAGTTCACACCTCGAGAAACCAGCGACTCGACCGCTCACCGTTCGGGGAACCAGTGACCCGACCGCTCACCGCTCGGGGAGCCAGAGACCGCACCGCGCCGCCGTCTCCTCGTCGATCGCCGACAGGTCGTCCGCGCGAGTCTCGCCCCTGTCGTCACGGCGCGGATCTCCATCGGTCGTCTCGTTTCGGGACACCCTATCTCCACCCACGGGCCCCTCGTCTCGTTCATCCTCCTCCCACAGTCCACAGCGATTGGCGACCGCGGCACCGAGCCCTGAAGCCCCGGTCGCCTCGGTCTGCTCGTCCTCCCCTGTCATGCCCATTAGTCGAGTGAACCCCCCGTCACCTAATAGCTAGCGGTGACTCACGCGTCGTGTCGGGGTCGAGGGACGACGTCCGTCCGACGACTGCACGACGCACGGGTGGGAAACGACCGTTCCTGGCCGGCCGTGGTCCGCTCGGGACGTGGACGGTGAGATGGGCAGAGACGGGACATCCGGGCGTATCCGTCCCATTTTCCGGGCCGGAGGCCGATGCGACTCGAGCGGTCAGGTACCGAATAGACGACAACCGTTAAGACGGTTCGACCGGGACTTCAGAGTTACGTATGCAGGCGGTCGTACTCGCGGCGGGGAAGGGGACGCGCCTCCGACCGCTGACCGACGACAAGCCCAAGGGGCTGGTGCCGGTCGACGGGGCGCCGATCCTGACCCACTGCTTCGACGAACTGGTCGACCTCGGTGCCGACGAGCTCGTGGTCGTCGTCGGCTACCGGAAGGAACAGATCATCGACCACTACGGCGACGCCTACGAGGGCGTCCCGATCACCTACACCCACCAGCGCGAGCAGAAGGGCCTGGCTCACGCGCTGCTCACCGTCGAGGAGCACGTCGACGACGACTTCATGCTCATCCTCGGCGACAACATCTTCCAGGCGAACCTCCGCGACGTCGTCCGCAGGCAACGGGAGAGTCGGACGGACGCCGCCTTCCTCGTCGAGGAGGTGCCCTACGAGGAGGCCTCGCGGTACGGAGTCTGCGACACGAACGACTACGGCGAGATCGTCGAGGTGGTCGAGAAACCCGACGACCCGCCGACGAACCTCGTGATGACCGGCTTCTACACCTTCTCGCCGGCCATCTTCCACGCCTGCCACCTGGTCCAGCCCTCCGACCGCGGCGAGTACGAGCTCTCGGACGCCGTCGACCTGCTCATCCAGTCCGGCCGCACCATCGACGCCATCGGCCTCCGCGGCTGGCGCATCGACGTCGGCTACCCCGAGGACCGCGAGGAGGCCGAGCGGCGACTGCAAGCCGCCCGCGAGGAAGGCGAGACGGCGCCGGCGGACGACTGAGTCGACCCCTGCCAGGCGGCTTCTACCACGGTGTCGACGGTGATGCCTCGGACATCGATCGAGTGACACCCGGAGACTGGACCGCCGCCGCGTCGCGGGTGTGACGATCATCGTCCGGCCTCATCCTGCCTCTGAGGATGACCGGTACCGCCGGCTGACGGCCTTCCAGCGGCCGGTGCGGAACAGCCCATAGTTGATCCAGCCGGGGACGTGCGTCTCGAGGAGCAACGCGAGATAGAGCCCCGCCACCCCGAGCGGCGTCACGAGCCCGAGCGCGGCCACCGGGAGCGCGAAGACGTAGCGGCCGAGCAGCGACGCGAGGAAGGGCAGCCGGGTGTCGCCCGCGCCGACGAGCGCCCCCGTCGCGGTCCCGTCGACGCCCTGGCCCACGGCGCTGAGCGCACAGACCACGACGAAGACGGCCGTCTGGGCGACCTCGTCGGGCCCCGAGACGAACAGGGTCGCGATCGGC
>SLIW01000430.1 GCA_007135435.1 Natronomonas sp. | reverse complement strand
GTCGGGGATCAGCCGTCCTCGGCCGCGCGGTACCGTTCCATCACCCGCTCGGCGCGGGCGATGAGCGGCGCGTCGATCATCTCGTCGTCCACGCGGAAGACCCCCCGATCGTCGGCGTCTGCCTCCTCGCGGGCGGCGAGCACGCGCCGGGCCCACTCGAGGGTCTCGTCGTCGGGGGTGAACGCGTCGTTGATGACCGACACCTGGGCCGGGTGGATGGCCATCTTCCCGTCGTAGCCGAGCTGCTTCGCGAAGGCGGCGTCCTCGGCCAGCCGCTCCGTCGCCTCGATGTCCGTCACGAGGGTGTCGATGGCGTCCGCGTCGCCGGCCGCCGCCGCGAGGACGACGTGCTGTCTGGCGTAGGCGACCTCCGCGCCCTCCTCCGTGCGCGTGGCACCGATGTCGGCAGAGAGGTCTTCGGCCCCGAACGCGACCGCGTCCACCGCCGGCGTCGCCGCGATCTCCTCGGCGTGGAGGACGCCCTCCGCCGACTCGCAGAGGGCGAACAGCGGGAGGTCGTACCCGTGGGTCCGTAGGAGCTCGTCCGCCTCGCGGGCGTCGGCTCCGGACGTCGCCTTGGGCAGCATCACCGCGTCGATCCGGGGGTCGCCCCGGAGCGCCACCTCGAGGTCCGCGTCGGCCGTCCTGGGATCCGGGTTGATCCGGACGCAGACCTCGCAGTCGGGGTCGAACGCCGGGTCGGTCAGCACCTCGTTGACCGCCTCGCGTGCCTCGTCCTTGCGCCCGGGTGCCACGGCGTCCTCGAGGTCGAACACGACCGTGTCGGCACCCGTCCCCGGCGCCTTGTGCATCAAAGCCGGCTGGTCCCCCGGCGAGAACAGGACGCTCCGTCGAGCCATGTGCCGGAGAGGGACCGCACCCATTTCAAAGCGACCGTTCCCCGAGCCACTGGCTGCGATGCGCCGGTTCCCCCAGGCATCGCCGTCCGTCGGCCCAACCCTTATCCGGGTCGCTCGCCTCTCTGGAACGATGGACCTGTTTCGGAAAGCCGGCGAGAAGTTCGAGGAGACGAAGCGGTCCTTCCTGGAGGGCCGGAAGACGAGGTACGTCTGCCGGGCCTGCGAGCAGTCGGTCGCCGAGGACTCCGAGTACTGCCCCCACTGCGGGGAGGCCGCGGTCGAGCCGGTCGAAGCGGGGTCGAGCGAATCGGAGGAGTGAATTCGACGGGCGTGCTCGCCCGTATACCTCTCGCGGCCTCAAAGCTCGGGCTATCGCGACCCGGTAGTTCGGGCCGCGCCGGTACCGTTTAGGGCTCACCGACCGTCGGCGCGGCCATGACGGGGCGCTACTACGAGGAGTTCGAGGTCGGCGAGACGATCGAGCACGAGAAGCGACGGACGGTGAGCGAGGCGGACAACCAGTCGTTCTGCGACATGACGATGAACCAGCAGCCGCTGCACCTCGACGCCGACTTCGCCGCCGATACGCAGTTCGGCGAGCGGCTCGTCAACGGTCTGTACACGATGAGCCTCGCGGTCGGGCTCACCATCCCGGACACCACCGACGGCACGATCGTCGCGAACCTCTCGTACGACGACGTCGAGCACCCGAACCCGGTGTTCCACGGCGACACCATCTATGCCCAGTCGACAGTGACGGACAAGCGCGAGACCTCCGACGGCGAGCGCGGCGTCGTCACCATGCGCGTGGAGGCGTTCACGGTGGACGAGGACGACGACGAGGACACCCTCGTCTGCGAGTTCGAGCGCACCGTCCTCTCGCTGAAGCGGCCCGAGTGAGTCCACGGTTCCTGGCAGGCATCCACGGTACCCGGCTAGGCAGCGCGAACCCGACGCACGGATCTCGGAGAGATGCTCCCGGTGCACGACCGTGGGACCTCGCGACCAGGTCCCGTTCGGCTGGAATTCGGCGCCCCCTTTTTTGCTACCGGCTCCGAACCCCGCCCATGTACGACACGGTGCTGCTCACGACGGACGGTGCCGACGACGCGGACGAGACCTTCGAACACGCCACCGCGGCCGCGGGCGCGTACGGTGCCGCCCTCCACGTCCTCTCGGTGGTCGACCGTCGGGAGATCCTCGCGGCGGACGCCGAGGAGAAGGACGCCGTGCGGGACCGACTCCACGACACGGCGGTCACGGCCGTCGAGGACCTGGCCGCGCGCGCTCGCGAGGCAGACCTCGAGGTCACGACGGCGACCCCCGAGGGGGTGCCTCACCGGGAGATCCTCGCCTACGCGGACGCGGAGGACATCGGCCTGCTCGTCCTGGGCACCCGCGGCAGGACCGGTCCCGAGAAGCGGCTCACCCTCGGCAGCACCACCGAGCGTGTCCTCAAGGGGACCGACCGGCCGATGCTCGTGGTCGACATCGGGTGAGACGAATCGTCGTGACTATTTACGGCCGGGCCATCGACGATTGAACGATTCACGGTCCGAGACGGCCGATCCGTTGTTCCACGGTCCGCGACGACCGATCCGTTGTTCCACGGTCCGCGACGACCGATCCGTTGTTTCACGGTCCGAGACGACCGATCCGTTTCGAGGCGGCGGTACCGAATTACAACGGTCCGTATGGGGGGACTCACTCGACGACGTTCCGGAGCGTCCCGATGCCCTCGTACCAGATCTCGATCTCGTCGCCGGGCTCCAGCAGGCCGGGGTTCGCCGGGCTCCCGAAGCTGATCACGTCCCCCGGCCGGAAGGTGAACCGCTCGGAGAGGTAGGAGATCACCGTCCGGGGCCCGATGAACATGTTCTCGGTGTTGTCCTCCTGTCGGCGCTCGCCGTTCACGTGCGTGGTCATGTCGAGACCGACCGGCTCGACGTCCGCGATAACCGGTCCGAGCGGCCCGGACGAGTCGAACGCCTTCCGGGCGGTCCGTCCCTGCTGGTCGAGACAGTCCAGGTCGTTCAGGATCGTGTACCCCCGGACGACGTCGTCGACCGACCCCTCGTCGACGTCCGTACAGGCGACGTCGATGACGGCGGCCAGCTCGCCGGCGTACGTCAGCTCCTCGGAGAAGCTCGGGTACGGGATGGGGGTCTCGGGCGGGTGCAGCGAGACCGGAGGCTTGATGAAGAAGTCCGGTTCGTCGGGGACGTCGTAGTCCATCTGCGCGACGGTCTCGCCGTAATTGCGCCCCACGCAGTAGAAGGCCGACGGCTCACAGGGGGCGAGCAGGTCGTACTCGTCCGGTCCGTAGCTCCCTCGGTCGGTGTGTACCGTCCCGTCCACGTACTCGCCGTCGAGGACGCCCTCGGCCGTCTCGATTCGGGCCAGCTTCATACTCGCGGGCGGGTCCCTCGCGGCTTACGTGTTACCATCCCGCCAGTCGACCAGTGGACCGACGTCGGCACGCCGAGGATATCGACGTCGGCACGCCCTGGATATCGACCTCGGCACGCACGTCGCCGCCACGTACCGTACACCTCGAGCACGAAGGTCCAGAACCAGTCGAGCACGAAGGTCCACCATCCGTCGAGGACCGTCGGTTCGTCCCCGTCGAGTACCGACGTCCCTGGGGTCATCCATCCCGATTCAACGTCTCACCACGGCAGGTCCGATCGCCACACACGCGACGTACCTCGGCGTTCACCCACGATCCCCGCCGTCGAGGAGCCATCCGAGCGAGACGCGATCCACCTCGTCGAGCGACAGTAAGCGATCGACGCGCTCCCGGGCGGTGGACTCGCGGATTCCGGTCGATTGGAGACCGGTGCGACACTTCTTCCGGGCGACGGCTCGCAGCTCGGCGAGGGGACCGCCGGCGAACCCGGTCGGACGATCGATCGTCGCCTCCACCGACCGGCCATCCGTCG
>SLIW01000464.1 GCA_007135435.1 Natronomonas sp. | reverse complement strand
CCGTGATGGGCGAGGATGGGACGCGGACCCTCTTCGTCTCCCCCGAGGCCGTCGGCGAGCACGTGGGCAGCAAGGCGGCCATCGCCGCCGTGCTCGCCGAGCGGCTCGCCAATGAGCTTTGAGCGCCGAGCTTCGAGCTCCGAGCTTCGAGCTCCGAGCTTCGAGCTTTGAGCGTTGAGTGCTGACGGCTGCGTGCTGACCGCTGAGCCGCCTGGTCCGGCCGATCTATACCCACGGGCGCGCGCCGCGTCGGACAGCTTTTACCCCCCGGCGTCGAACACCCCCGGCATGGATCAGCTCCGGCGGTCGCTGCTCGAGGCGCCCATCGTCGAGAAGGAGGGCTACCACTACTTCGTCCACCCCATCAGCGACGGCGTGCCGATGCTCGAGCCGACCCTGCTGCGGGAGATCGTGATCAAGATCATCCGCAAGGCGGAGCTCGAGGACGTCGACAAGATCGTCACGCCGGCGGCCATGGGGATTCACATCTCCACCGCGGTGTCGCTCATGACCGACATCCCGCTGGTCGTCGTCCGCAAGCGCGAGTACGGCCTCGAGGGCGAGACCCCGCTGTTCCAGCAGACCGGCTACGACGAGAACCAGATGTACATCAACGACGTCGACGCGGGCGACAGCGTGCTCGTCCTCGACGACGTGCTCTCGACCGGCGGGACGCTGACGGCCATCTGCGAGGCGCTCGACCAGGACATCGGCGCGGAGATCGTCGACGTCGTCGCCGTCATCAAGAAGGTCGGTGGCGAGAACCGCCTCGACCAGTCGCCCTACTCGGCCAAGACCCTCGTCAACGTCGACGTCGTCGACGGCGCGGTCGTCATCGTCGACGAGACCGGGGACGATTAGAACACCCACTTTTGTGCCCACTTTTTGCACGCTCCGGCGGTCGCGCGCCCTGCGGCGCGCGACACGCCTTCGCGGCAAAAACGTGGGGAAAAATTAGCGAGGCGGCGAAGCCGCCTCGGAACGTTGAACGGCGCCTTCGGCGCCGTGAAACATAGCGCGTGCTCCTTCCGCGACCCTGCGGGTCGCTCCAGTCCGCGCGCGCTACCGGACGTTCGCGCCACTGGCGCTCACGTCCGGAGAACCGCCTCAGGGGCGACTTTCAGACGCCCCCTCGGCGGATGCTCCCCCGTGGGGCTTTCCCAAATTTGTGGGATATCCGATACGAATAGCGGTGTTGCGCGAGGAAACCTGACGAAGTGAGACGTGGGTGTCGCTACTCGGGCTTCAGCCCCACGCCCTGGACGCGCATCACCGACTCGCCGTCGGGGAGGTTCGGGGCGTCGACGAGCTTGACGATGCGCTTGTCGCCCTTCGACTTCCGGAGGTAGAGCCGGAAGGTCGACTTGTGGCCGAGGATGTTGCCGCCGATCGGCTTGGTCGGGTCGCCGAAGAAGGCGTCGGGGTTCGACTGGACCTGGTTGGTCACGACCACGGCGGCGTTGTAGAGGTTGCCGACCCGGTCGATGTCGTGGAGGTGCTTGTTGAGCTTCTGCTGGCGCTCGGCGAGCTCGCCGCGGCCGACGTACTCCGCGCGGAAGTGGGCGGTCAGCGAGTCGACGCAGACGAGCCGGACGGGGTAGTCGTCGTCCTCGTACTCGCCGGCGAGCTCCTGGGCCTTCTCCGCCAGGAGGATCTGGTGGTTGGAGTTGAACGCCTTCGCGACGTGGATCTTGTCGAGGAACGACTCCACGAGCGCCTCGAGGGCCTCCTCGTCGTCGACGCCCCCCTCGATCTCGCGGTCGTCCATCGCGGCCTCGATGGCCTCATCGGGGAGCCCGCGGACCATCTCGTCGATGCGCTCGGGACGGAAGGTGTCCTCGCTGTCGACGAAGATACAGCGCCCGGCGAGCCCCCCGATCTCGGAGGGCAGCTGGACGTTCACCGCCAGCTGGTGGGTGACCTGGGACTTCCCGGCGCCGAACTCGCCGTAGACCTCGGTGATCGACTGGGTCTCGACGCCGCCGCCGAGCATCTCGTCGACCTCGGGGACGAGCCACTCGAGCTTGCCGATCTGCTCGCGGCGCTCGAGGACGTCCGCGCCGGTCTCGAAGCCACCGATGTCGGCGGCCTCGCGGGCGCCCTGGATGATGTCGTGGGCGCTGGACTCGCCGACGTCGGCCGTGTTCGAGAGCTCGCCCGGGCTCGCGACCGCGATGCTCTGATAGGTGTCGTAGCCGTGTTCGCGGAGCTTGTCGGCGGTCGCCGGACCGACGCCCGGGAGGTCCTCCAGGTCTGCGGTTGCTGCCATGGTCGTGTCTGTGCCCGCCCGGTACATAAAGGCTCGTTAACACCTTGGTGAAAGTGTAAACGACGGACGTGACGCGGATGCGATCGCCGGACGGGCGAAGATTCAGGGCGGATAACGCGAGCTGGGGTTGGTCAGCCCCAGGGGTGGTCGTCGCCCTCCGGCCACATCGGGTACCAGTAGGAGGGGTCGTCCTCGATCGCCAGTTCGCCGTCGAGGACGCTCTCGAGCTTGAACTCGACCTTCTGGTCCCGCTCGCGCCCGCCGGACGGGACGAACGGGTAGTAGGCACCCCGGCGGAAGGAGTAGACCCAGTAGGCGGTCGTCCCGTCCCGTTCGAAGGCGAAGAGGGCGGCGAGGAGGCGCGAGCCGAACCCCTCCTCGACGAGCGTGTCCGCCGCGAAGTGGACGCTCGTCACGAGGTTCTCGAAGTCGACGTCGCGCAGCACGACCCAGTGGTAGCCGTGGGTGTCCTCGACGAAGTCGGCGGTCGTCCCCGTCTCCTCCCGGCCGAGCTCGAGGACCGCCTCGACCTCCTCGCGGGCCCGCCTGAACGCGGTGCTGTCGACGTTCGCGAAGCACAGCGCCGCGTCGCCGGTCGGCGCGAAGTCGAGCTCGGCCTCCATCGTCAGGTACGCGGTCGACATCCCGAAGAGGTCCTCCGGGTCGGCGTCCCGACTCGCGTCAGCCTCGGCACTCAGGCCGAGGACCTGCCGGATCGCGTCGAACACTCCCATCGACAGGTCATCCGTGCTCGTCGGGTTTATAGGCGGCGTGTTCGCCACCAGCGCCGGACCCCGGCCACGTTGTGCTCCTCCACGACTTCATATACCATGCCGCGGCCACCGGACGCATGTCCTGATAGACGGTGGCGGTCCGCCCAGGCGGGAGCGTGGAGCACGGACCGCTGCAAGTCGTTAACGGACCGCGGTTGCCACCACAGAAACCGCGGTCACCGCTCCACCTGTTCGCTACACCTGGACGCCCCGCTCGCGGAGCAGCGTCTCGAACTCCTCCTGGTCGATCACCGGGACGTCGTGCTCGCCGGCGTCGTCGCGCTTGCTCTGTCCGGGATCCTCCCCCACGACCAGGTAGTCGGTGTTGCCGGACACGCTGGAGGTCGCCGACCCGCCGTGTCGCTCCACGAGCTCCTGGGCCTCCGCGCGGGTCAGCCCCTCGAGCGAGCCGGTGAAGACGACGGTGAGCCCCGCCAGTTCGTCGCCGGTCCCTTCGACGGGCTCCGGCTCGACGCCGTGCTCGCGGAGCGAGGCGATGACCTCGCGGTTCCGCTCGCTGTCGAAGAACTCGGCGATCTCGCGGGCGACCGTCGGCCCGACCCCCTCGACGGCCTGCAGCTCCTCGACGGACGCGCCCATCACCTCGTCGAGCGTGCCGAAGTGCCGCGCCACGTCAGCGGCTACCGTCGGCCCGACCCCGGGGATCCCCAGCGCGGAGAGGAAGTCCGACAGCCGCGGTTCCACGTTCGCCTCGAGCTCCGCGAGGAGGTTCCGCGCGCTGGTCTCGCCCCACCCGTCGAGGG
>SLIW01000418.1 GCA_007135435.1 Natronomonas sp. | reverse complement strand
TGAGCAGGGCAACGAGCCGCTCGGCATGCTCCCGACCCGCGTTCTCAGGATGCTCGTCGCTCTGATCCATGGCTTTCCCCTCCACTCATCGTGCGCCGCAGTCACCCGGCCCCGCGCGAGCTTCCAGTCTCTGGGGGCAACCTCCGTTTCGAGATCTTTATACACCTGCCCGCCTGGGCGTTCCCGGTGTCCCGCCCCGGTTCTCGAGAGCACGCCGTCCGAGTCGCCGTCTCCAGGTCGCCCGGTGCACAGGCGTTATCCCGTCCGCGACCGAAGCCCGTCCATGGGATACGCCTGCCCCGTCTGCGGCGACCCACAGGCGGATACCGGTCACCTCGCCAACCACCTCGCGTTCACGGCGATCCTGGGCGAGGATGGCCACGAGGCCTGGCTCGACGAGCGAGCACCGGGGTGGGAGGACGCCGGCCAGGCCGAGCTCGCCGAGCGGATCGTCGCTGAGGAAGCGGACGTCGAGGGGTTCGCGGGCGTCGAGGAGGTCGAGTTCCCGCAGGTGTTCGAGGACACGGTCGGCGGGCTCGACGAGTCGACCCCCGACGATCAACTCGCCGATCCAGCAGCGGAGCGGTCCGGGGCGCTCTTCGACGAGGGGGCCGACCGACCGGTCTCGCGGCCCTCGTCGATCGACGTCCCGACCCCGTCCGATGCGGAGACGGAGGCCGTCCTCGAGGAGGCTCGCGAGATGACCCGGGAGATGCTGGCCGGGGAGCCGAGCGCTCCGAGCGAGAAGCCCGAGGACACGGGTGACGAGGCGAGTGACGAGGCGGGTCACCCCGACGGGGGTGGGGAGACGAGCAACGACCGCGACGAGACGTCGGATAGCGACGAAATGGCGGACGGCGACGAGACGGCGGCTGGAGACGAGACGACGGACGGCGACGAGACCACGGACGACGACGCAGGCACGGACGCGACCGACACTTCCTGACGCAACCGATCAGAGATCCCGATGAACGTCCACCCACCCGCCCGGTCCCTGCAGACGTGCCGCTGTCACGCGTTTGTCCCTGCATGCGCCGCCCGGACCCTCACCGGTTATTGGCTGGGTACCTAACGGACCCGGCATCCGGCCTCGAAAGTACTGTAACGCCGCCCGCACAACCGGGGCGTATGCACACCGAGGGCACCTTCGAGCCGGCCTCGTGGGCCGACGCCCACGACCGCTACGAGGCGCTCGGCGGCACCGCCCGGACGGTCGTGAAGGAGGTCGCGAAGGCGATGGACTTCGACCGCGACGAGTACGACGAGCGGGTCACCTCCGAGGTCGTCGAGACCGCCCGCCAGGTACTGTTCGCCGAGTCGCTCGTCGTGCGGGTCGCCGATGCAGAGGCGTTCGCCGACTGGCGCGACGCCTACCCCCACGAGGTCACCGTCGCGGGGGGCGACGACGTCGACCGCGTCGCCTGGCACGCGGCGCCGTTCGCGGAGACGGCCGTCGCGGCGACCTTTCAGAACGAGCCAGCCGCCGCCGTCGGGACGGTCCGCCGGATGGCGTTCAACCGTATCTACCGGGAGGAGCTGCCGTGAGCGACGGCGACCGATCCGACGAGGACGCCAGGGACGCCGCCGACCCCACGGACCACGACTGGCCGGTCCTCGAGTCCGTCGCGGAGTACGAGACCGGCTGGTACACCGGCGGCTACGACCTCGTCGAGCTCCCGGACGGCCAGGAGAAGCGGTACTACTGGGCCGAGCTCCCGCCCGCGGTCGTCGTCGTCGCGGTGGTCGACGAGCCGTCGTCCCTCGGGCTGCCGGGGGAGGGGCGCTCGGTCGTGATGGTCGAGCAGTACCGACCCACGATCCGGGAGCACTGCTACGAGCTGCCCGCCGGGATCGTCGAGGACGACGAGACCTACGCCGAGGCCGGCGCCCGGGAGCTCGAAGAGGAGGTGGGGATCGTCGCGGGTTCCGTCGAGCTGGTCGAGGACTTCTGGTGTGCGACGGGCGTACTGCGTCACGAGCGCGGGATCGTCTACGCCGCGGACTTCTCCCGAGGCGAGCGGTTGCTCGACGGCAGCGAGTTCCTCGCGGTCCGGACCGTCCCTCTCGAGGAGGCGCTCGAGGTGGCCCGCGGCCACGCCGCCAACGACGCGACGATCGAGGGGCTGCTCCTCGCGCGGGAGGACGGCTACCTCCCGTAGCGTGTGGTAGGGTTCGAGCGGATCCGATGGAGGTTCGTGGCGCCAGGGCTGTTCGGACCGCTCGGTGGGGACCGGCTAGCTATCGTCGAACTCGTCGACGATCCCCTCCCCGTGTCGGCCGGCGCCCGACGCGAATCGGCTGGCGCCCTCCTGTGCGGTCGGCATCGAGTGGAGCCCGTTCCACGCCTCGATCTCGAGGCCGCGCTCGAGGGGCATCCCGATGCCCTCGTAGACCGCCTTCAGGTCCGTCCGGATCGTCTGCTGGGGGAAGCCGGCGATGCGATCGGCCAGCTCGACGGCCCGGTCGACGGCGTCGCCAGACGGCGCGACCCGGTTGACGAGCCCCCATCGCTCGGCCGTCTCGCCGTCGATCGGCCGCCCGGTGAGGATGAGGTCGAGCGCCCGGCTGTACCCGATCATCCGCGGCAGGCGCTGGGTCGCCCCGTCGACGAACGGGACGCCGAAGCGCCGGTTGAACATCCCGAAGGTGGCGTCCTCCGCCGCCACCCGGAGGTCACACCAGAGGGCCACCTCCACCCCTCCGGCGACGCAGTACCCCTCGACGGCCGCGACGAGCGGTTTCTCCCGTTTCGCGTGGGAGAAGCCCATCAGGCTGTAGGTCCTCCCCTCCATGTCGACGCCGTCGGCGACCTCCTTCAGATCGGCGCCGGCACAGAACGTCCCGTCCGCCCCGGAGAGGATCCCGACGGCGAGCTCCTCGTCGTCGTCGATGCGGCCCACCGCGTCGACCAGCTCCTGTCCCGTCGCGTAGTCGACGGCGTTCCGTCGCTCCGGGCGGTCGATGGTGACGTGCGCCAGTGGGGGGCTCCGCTCGAACAGTATGTTATCATATGACATACGCACGTTGGTACCACGTCGTACCACCTAACGCTTACTGGACCTCCGGGGGATGCCCGGTGGGCCACACGTGGGTCCGTCCGTCGGGTTGCCACTGGGGTGGCGATCTCGATGCATCCGCCTGGTCCGGTTCCGGACCCTGTCGTTTAAGCCGCTCGTGTCCCACCTGGAGGTATGGACGGCGAGATCTCGGCGGAGGAGCTCAGGGCGCTCCTCGAGGAGGGCGCGGACGTGCGCGTCGTCGACATCCGGTCGCCCGCGGCGTTCGACCGCGGTCACATCGCGGGCAGCGAGAACGTCCCGTTCCAGGAGCTGACGACCCGGATCGAGGAGGTGGCCGACGCCGACCGCGTCGTGACGGTCTGTCCGCACGGCCAGGCGAGCGTCCAGGCGGCGCGGCTCATCGACTCCTTCGAGGGGTTCGACGGCCGGGTGGACTCGCTGGAGCCCGGCATCGAGGGCTGGCCCTACGAGCTCGAGACGGACGGGGAGGAGACGGGACGGGAGAACGTGGAGTCGGACGAGGGAGAAGCGGGAGACGAGGGAGAGGAGACCGCAGACGCGCCGTTCTGAACGGGTTCGAGATCTGAACGGGTGCGAGCTCTGTACCTGTCGAGGGGCGTATCGGATTCTGTCCCTGTCGCCTGGTGCATCGGGTCGTCCAGGCGAGGGGCCGACGGTTGCTACAGCCCAGCGGGTCCTCCAGCGGCTGACGGACCACACGGTGCTCCGTGGACGGCGGCGAGAAGCGAGATACTCGACGGACGGTCTCGGGACGCGGTCAGGCGACGTTGAAC
>SLIW01000561.1 GCA_007135435.1 Natronomonas sp. | reverse complement strand
TCGTGAACCAGCGCGAGGGCGTCCGCGAGGAGTCCCCGGAGTACTGAGCAACCCGTCCGACGTGGCGGCGGCACGCTCTGGTCTCGGCCGGATCACCCACACGAGCACGACCCGCGACCGTGGATCACACCCAGGGACGGGCGCCCCACGGTCGACCGGAACGATCGGTGGCCGCGGCCGATCGAGGGTTGGTGGCGGTCAGCAAGCGTTTTATGCCCGATACACGCAGGCACAGCCGTGATGGAACACGTGGACGTCGCCATCGTCGGCGGGGGGCCGGCCGGGTCGGCGGCAGGCTACGCGGCGGCGTCGGAGGGCGCCGACGCCGTGATCCTCGAGAAGGGCGTCCCCCGGGCCGACCGCGCGGAGCTCGGACCGGATTCGACGGACGCGGCAGGGATCCTCGACTACTGGGTCGACCTGATGGACCTCGACGAGCCGATCCCCGAGCACGTCAAGCACCAGGAGCTGTCCGCCGCGGAGTTCATCGGGCCGACAGAGACCCTCGAGCTCACCGAGACGGGCGTCTCGTCCACCTACCCGAACTTCGGCTTCACCGTCCACCGCGCCCGCTTCGACGACTGGCTCCGCGAGCGGGCCGAGGGCGCCGGCGCGTCCTACCGGGTCGGTACCGCCGTGGCCGACGTCGAGACCGACCTGACCGGCGAGCCGTCTCACACCGTGACGCTACGGGACGGCACGGCCCTGTCGGCCGACTACCTCGTCCTCGCCGACGGACCACAGCGGACGGTCACCGGTCGCGTCCTCGAGCGGTGGCTCGACGACGGACACATGGAGAAGCTCTCCTCGCGGCGGGCGAACCACATCGCCTACCAGGAGTACCGCGAGCTGCCCGGTGAGCTGTTCGAGGCCGACCGGATCAAGTTCTGGTGGGGGTACATGCCCGGCCACACCGCCTACCCGTGGGTCTTCCCCAACGACGACCCCGTCGCTCGGGTCGGCCTGACCATGCCCATCGGGATGGACCTCGCCGAGGTCCACGACCGCGACGCCTACCGACTGCTCCGCCCCGAGGACGAGCAGATCCCGCAGGGGGCGACCTACATCCAGCGGCTGCTCGAGCTGGCCTACCCCGGCTACGACCTGGAGGACTTCCCGCTGGTCGAGGACCGGGGCAAGCGCGGCGGGACGGAGACCTACCCGATCTCGTCGACGCGACCGATCGAGTCGCCCACCGAGGCGAACGTCGCCGTCGTCGGCGGGGCGATGGGCGCGACGTCGGCGTTCCACGAGGGCGGCGACCACGTGGCGATCCGGACCGGCCACGTCGCCGGTCGGCTGGCGGGGCTGGGCGCGATGCGGGCGTACAACCAGGAGTGGCACCGCGCCATCGGCCAGGAGGTCCGCCGCAACTGCGTCTTCGCGGACATGGTCCGCGGCTACGAGCCGAACGACTGGGACGCCCTCTTCGGGCTGATCGACCGGGCGATGGACGACGACGGCTTCACCCCCCACGAGGCCGTCTACGCCGGCGTCAGGGGCGCGAAGCTGTACGCCGAGTACCGGTGGCGGAGGTTCGGCTACCGGGGTGACCGGTACGCCCAGATCACCGAGGAGGACTACGCGGTCCGTTCGACCTGAGCTGGCTCCCCCAACACCGGGCGCCGGCGCGTCAGAGGATCGAATCGGAAAACACCGGCCGCATCCACCCCTGGCCGGTCGGCAACCCGGGCCGGCCACGGTGGTGACCGTCACAGGTGCCGGCAAGATCGGCCTCTTGCCCGTCCGGAGCTGGAGCTCGGTCGATCGCCCTGCCGTCGCTTCTCCTCACGACGACCGGACCTGCACCTGGCGCCGGGGAAGGGGTTCGTCCCTGCCGGCGTGATCCGTCGTCTCGTGCGTCCCCGGCGATCGACTGTCTAACGCATCGCCACGGACCTACTCCAGTCGTGGAACCGGGCCTATCGGACCACCGATACCTCACGTCCGGCGAGAGGGGACGACCGATGGCCACGGTGAACTCCCGGTCCAGATCGATGCGAACGACGTTCGACACGTATGAAGCGAGGGAGAGCTGTGGGTGAATAAACGACTTTGAAGTTTTTCAAGAGAGATGTCGGAAGGCGTTGCCGGTACGGTGTACACGTCCCGATTCTTGCGAGATCGAGGGAAAAGCGGCTTGATTCGCCCGTATTTGCCGGAACGACCGCCAGCCTTTAGGTGCTCCAGGCGCGAGGGGAGGCCACCATGGATCGAACAACTCGAAGACGGTTCATCGTTGCGGGTGGCGGTGCCGCGACGGTCGCCATCGCCGGCTGCATCGGCGACGAGGCGGCCCAGGACGACGTCGGCACCCCGCCGCCGGACTCGGACGACGAGGCGGACGACGCAGTGGACGATGAGACGGCGACGCCCGAACCGTACGAGGCGACCCACGAGATCTGGGCGGCCGACCAGGGGACCGACACGATCTACATCTACGAGCCGGCCGACGAGGGGGGCGAGGAGTTCGATCTCCTCGGGGAGATCGACACGGCACAGGACGGCGGCGAGGTACCCCACATGATCCACTTCTCGTCGGACTACGAGTACGCCGCGGTGGCCTGCACGGCGGGCGCGCGGACTCTCGTCTACCGGACCGAGGACCGCGAGCTCGTCGGCAACGTCGAGACCGGCGCCGGGTCGCACTTCGCCGGGTTCACCCCCGACGACGACGCCGTCGTCGTCGACGTCATCGGCGAGAGCGAGATCGTCCGCGTCGACGCCGACCTCGAGGCGGAGACCTTCGAGGTCGACGACCGGATCGAGGTCGGCCCCGAGATCGACGGCCTGACCGAGGAGGAGGGCGCGCCCATCTGCCACTCGTACGACCACCAGGGCAGGTCTATCCACACGCTCGGTCCCGCCCACGGCGACGCCGGCGTCGTGATCGTCGACCACGACGACTTCGCGGTCGTCCGGGCCTGGCCCGGCGACGAGCTCCCGACCAACTGCGGGACGGTCCCCCACCCGACCGAGGACAAGTTCTACCTGACGGCGGGTCGGCCGAGCGACCCCGAGGAGGACGTCGAGGGCCTCGGCGAGTTCTACGTCCTCGACACGGCGGACGACGAGATCCTGGTCGACGGGATGTCGACCGGCGGCGTCGACGCGCATGGCTTCTGGTTCACCCCCGACGGCGAGGAGCTGTGGGTGCTGAACCGCGAGACGAACGACGGCGTGGTCGTCGATCCCGAGACCGACGACGTCGTCGCCGAGATCGAGGCGTTCGGACCCGAGGACGGCGAGGATCCCGGCGACAGCGACGCGCCGGACATCATGTGGAGCTCGCCGGAGGGCGACCGCATGTACGTGACCCTGCGCGGGCCGAACCCGGTGTCGGGGGCGCCCCACGCCGCGACGGGGGTCAACCCCGGCTTCTCGGTCCTCGACGTCGAGAGCCGCGAGATCGTCCACGTGGAGGTCCCCGACCCCGACGACGAGGACAGCGACTTCCACGGCATCGGCGTCCGGCCCACCGAGGCGTTCGACGGGCACACCTCGCCGCCGTACTGACCCTCGCGGGGCGGTAGGGAGCTTCCCGCCCATCGTGACGGGGTCATTCACCCGTCGCGACGGGATCATCCATCCGTCGTGACCGAATCATCCTCCAATCTCGACGGAACCATCCATCCGTCGTGACCGAATCATCCTCCAATCTCGACGGAACCATCCGCCCATCGTGAGGGGGCTATCCGCGACCCCGAACGCCGAAAGAGGGTTAGCGTTCCGACGTCTACTCGGAGACACGCACCACTAGTCCCCGCCCGAGTCGCCCGACAGGGCAGCGATGACCGCGCGGAGAACCCAGGTGTGTGACAGC
>SLIW01000062.1 GCA_007135435.1 Natronomonas sp. | reverse complement strand
CGCGGGCCATCACCGCGTCGACGTAGCGGTCGAGGCCGCCGCGGGCGTCGATCTCGTCCTCGACCAGCGAGGCGGCGTCCGCGCGGAGGAGTCGACGGATCTCCGCCGCCGAGCGACGCCGCGCGTGCTCGTGACGCGTGCCGGTCGCCTCGAGCCACGCCGCGTGGTCGGCGAGGACCTCGAGGAACTCGTCGACGCCCTCCCCGGTGTTCGCGACCGTCTCGACCACCGGCGGGACCCACTCCTCGTCCGCTTCGTCCTCCGCTGTGTCGTCGGTGCCGTCGCCGGATTCGCCGTCGTCGGATGCACCGTCGCGGGTCCCCCCACCGCCGAAGTCGACCGCGGCGTCGGCGCCGTGCTTGCCGGCCATCGGCGACGCGTTGCGCATGTGGACCATCTCGCGGAGCTCCTTGACGGTCCGGTCTGCACCCGGCATGTCCGCCTTGTTGACGACGAAGACGTCGGCGATCTCGAGGATGCCGGCCTTGAGCATCTGGATGTCGTCGCCCGACCCCGGTGGTACCAGCACGGCGACGGTGTCGGCGGTCTTGACGATCTCCACCTCGTTCTGGCCCGCGCCGACGGTCTCGACGATGATCCGATCCTTGCCGAAGGCGTCCAGCGCCGTCGCGGCGTCCGTCGTCGCCGTCGAGAGCCCTCCGAGGGAGCCCCGCGCCGACATCGACCGGAAGAAGACGTCCATGTCGCCGACGTTCGAGGCCATCCGGATGCGGTCGCCCAGGACGGCCCCGCCGGTGAACGGCGAGGAGGGGTCGATGGCGATGATGCCGACGGTCTCGCCGCGGTCGCGGTACGTCGCGGCCATCTTGTCGACCAGCGTCGACTTGCCCGCTCCGGGCGAGCCGGTGATGCCGATCACCTCCGCGTTCCCCGTGTGGCGGTGGAGGGCCGAGACCAGCGACCGGTAGCCCGGCGAGCGGTTCTCGATCTTCGTGATCACCCGCGCGAGCGCCCGGTGCTTGCCGGCGAGGAGCTCGTCGATGAGCTGCGCGTCGGCGGTCTCCATGGTTTCCTCGTCCTCGTTCGCCATCGTTTCCTCACCTTCGTTCCCCATCGTTTCCCCACCAGGGTTCCCCATCGCCCCCTCGCCGTCGCTTCCCGCCGTTTCCTCGTCGCCCTCCCCGTCGGTCGACAGCGGCTGCTCGTCGCTCATCGTGCTATCGTTCCGGCGCGTTCTCGCGGACGAACGTGATGGTCTCCTCGAGGGGGGCGCCGGGACCGAAGATCTCGGCGACGCCCAGGTCGTAGAGTTCCTTTCGGTCCTCCTCGGGGATGATGCCGCCGACGATGATGAGGGTGTCCTCGAAGGCGTCGTACTCCTTCAGCCCCGCGATCACCTTCGGGACGAGCGTGTCGTGGGCACCGGAGAGGATGGACATGCCCAGGACGTCGACGTCCTCCTGGACGGTCGCCTGGACGATCTCGTCGGGCGACTTGTGCAGTCCGGAGTAGATGACCTCGAAGCCCGCGTCGCGGAACGCCCGCGCGATGACGTGCGCGCCGCGGTCGTGGCCGTCCAGGCCGACCTTGGCCACCAGACAGCGGATGGTCCGCTGGTCAGCATCCCGCTCCTGCTCGGTGCTCATGGCCGATAGTTCGGACGGCATATGTTTCACTCTAACGGAGCGTCGGACGGTATCCGGTGGGATTGCACTGGTGCAACCGCGGTTGTGGACGGTTCGGTCGGTTGGTGTGCGACGTACCGCCATCCCCGACACCGTTCGATGGGTTTATCTGGCGCGTCCGGATACTATCGCTTGCCTCGGCGGGCTCGTAGATCAGTGGTAGATCACTCCCTTGGCATGGGAGAGGCCCCGGGTTCAAATCCCGGCGAGTCCACTATTCTGCGCCGCGAGCTTTCTCGCGAGCGGCGCAAATAGTCGTCGAGCCCGGATTTGAACCCCTGGAAGACGCAGCGCCGAGCGAAGCGAGGCGACCGTCTTCCTCTGGGTTCAAATCCCGGCGAGTCCATTTCCTTCGGCCCACTTCGTTCGTTCCAGTCAATGGACTCGCCGACCCTCGAGAACGTTTCACGCTACTAAACCCACACCTGTCCCCCGAACTCACAACGACGTAATCCACAACCACGGACCCGCGATCGGCGAATCGTTAACCAATAATCATCCTTATCTACTTCGATGTCGAATATCACCTATACTTAGCTCCCGTCGATGGAACTCTCCCTGGAGAATCGGCGGCTAAGTCGCGGAGAACATTCGTGACCGCCGATCAGTCAAATCCACAACCACGACCGTCCCTGAACGATCTCTGGAGCAGGCGCTGGCCCTCCCACCTCGCCCGACCGATACCGGCCAGTCCCGGCCGAATCGACGACGACCGGGGATGCGGTACCGCCGCCCGGAACTCCGAGACGGGAGTAACCGCCCTCCACGGCAAGGCCGTGCCGAATGACCTCCTGACCATCCACCGAGGGGATCGTCATGCCTGCTGACGATATCGACGACGAGTACACCGAGAAACTGGACGCGTTCGTCGACGACCATCCAGGGATTCCGCGAGCGCTCGTCGAGGAGGCGTTCGACGACCAGTGTACGAAGTTCCGGGAGGTGATGGGGGACGACACGCCACCGTCGGTGATACGCCGTCTCGCCTACGAGCAGGTGACGTGGAATCCACCGTCAGCGTCGCAGTCGGCCGACGTGGAGATGGACGTTGGCGTCGAGGGCGACGGGGGAACACCCGAGGAGTTCGGCGGTTGAGCGGCGGAGGTCGGAGGGTCGAGCCCCGCTACTCGATCGTCACGGTCCCGCGGCTGTCTACGCTCACCGTGTAGCCCGCGTACCCGAACGTGATGGTGACGTCGTTCTCCGATCTCACGAGTGTCTCGAGCGCGTCGGTGTCCAGCGCCTCCCCGAGCGGGGGGAGATCGACGGCGTCGACGCCTTCCGCCTCGGCGATGGATTCGACGATCTCGAAGACGTGGCCCTCGACGTGCGCCGACGTTCGTAGAGTCATGGCTCTCATTTGCTTACTGACAGGTAAAAGCGTTGTTGCAAGTTCAATGCGAACGGGCGGTCCGACGGCACCCGTTTCACGGATTGGTCTCCAGGATGAAGTGTACTGGACGCCGTTGCGACCTCCGTGTCACGGAGTAGTCACCGTAGCGCGTACACCCTGCAAGTAGACTTTTGTACGGGCGGTGCGATTTTCCCGAGTTGTATGGCGGGGACAGGTGGCGATTCGATTATCGAGCCCTCGAACAGGGATGCGCAGTTCCGCTCGTTGGCGAGCGAACAGCGCCGGGCCCTCCTCCTGTTCCTCCTCGAGGAGTACCCGTCGTCGGTCTCCCTGGGAACCGCCGTCGCTCACGTGGCAGCGACGACGAACAGGTCGCACGAACCGACGGAGCTGGAACTGCGCCACAAGCACCTCCCGGTCCTGGAGGATGCCGGACTCGTGACTCACGACTCAGCGGACGATCGACTCGCGTACAGCGGGGGAGCGTTCGTCCGGAAAGTACTGGAACTGTTGTAACATGGCCCGCCAAACCCCGTGGCGCACGATGCCTCCGGCTGGAATCGGTCGCTCCGCTTGTACGTAAACCTACTCGGGGATCCGTCGATGGCGCTGGTTCCACATGTGACTGGGAGGAGTAGGACCTGCGCTAGCCGACGAGGACTCTGCTTTCCAGGGGTCGCCGCAGGCCATTCCTCGGCGCGTTCGCACCTGAACGCTGGGAACTCGTCCGCCGATCCACGCTGCCGTGTCATCCCGAGATGAATCGAAAGTTTTCCCCTCCGCAGTTCGGACAGGAATCGTGATGTTTCGCAGCGGGTTCGGAGACGT
>SLIW01000170.1 GCA_007135435.1 Natronomonas sp. | reverse complement strand
GGACGGGGGCTTCGGCCATGACCTCGATACGCCGTCCACCGCCGTAAAACGTGCAGCTCACTCGTCCAGGGACGGACACCGATCGATTCGGCGTGTAGGTGCCGGGAGACGGGAGTCGGGAGTCGGGAGCTGGTAGCCGGGAGCCGAGGCCGAGAGCCGCCGCCGTCGGCCAGTCGACACAGACGACCCCTCCTTTCGCATGCATGGCCAACCGTCTCGACGATTCGCCCCGTAGCGCCCGACATGGCGCTCACCCAGATCGACCACGTGTCCGCGGACGACCGGATGGCGGATTGCATCGACAACTGCTTCGAGGCGGCGCAGGCATCCGAGTGGTGTGCGACCGAGTGCATCGAACTCGGCGACGAGGAGATGGCCCGCTGCATCCGGCTGTGTCGAGACGTGGCCGACGTGGCCACCCTCCACGCCCGCATGATGGCCAGGGACTCGCCGTACGAGTCCGACCTGGCGGAGACCTGCGCGGACCTCTGCGAGGAATGTGCCGACGAGTGCGAGCAGTTCGACCACGACCACTGCCAGACCTGTGCGGACGTGCTCCGGGAGTGCGCCGACTCCTGCCGCGACATGGCGTCTGCCTGACCCCGTCCACCCGGGTGATCATCCATGGACCTCCCCGAAACAGCCGAGCGGGTGCCAGAGAGCACCCCGGAGCGGGTCAACGAACGGATCCGACGGGAGACGGCCGAACGGATCCAGTACTACGGCGAACACCCCGACGAGATCGACGAGCGGCTCGAGGAGCTGCATGCGGAGTGGGACATCGAGCGGACTCTGGAGGCGAACGCGTCTGTGCTCGTTCTGCTGAGCCTGGGACTGGGCGCGACCGTCGACCGGCGGTTCCTGGTCGTGCCGGCGGTCATCTCCGCGTTCCTCCTCCAGCACGCGCTCCAGGGGTGGTGTCCCCCGGTGCCGGTGTTCCGACGGCTCGGTATCCGCACACAACGGGAGATCGAGGCCGAACGGCACGCGCTCCTCGCGATAGAGGACGGTCTCTAACTGCCCGTTCTGCGAATGCCTGCCCAGGGTGTTCGGCTCGCTTTCGTCGGTGTATACCTGCTCGCCTCGACCGCCAGTCGCGCCTGCACGGCGGCGAGAGCTCGTCTACGAACGGTGACGGACGGGCGAGGGAGGCGGACCGAAGACGTCCGCGTCACCGTGTCACGTCGTGTCGGCGCTTCTAAACACTTTTAGCTCGCTTGTCCCTAGGACACGGCATGTCCATCGGGGTCGCGGTACTGAACTTCGGGGAGCCAGCGCGACCGAACCGGGAGGAGGTCGTCGACTATCTGGAGCGGATATTCTACGCGAATACCGACATCGAGGGCGAGATGACGGACGAGGAGGCGCGAGACCGTTCCCGTACCCTCGCCGAGCGACGCGCCCCCGGCCTCATCGAGGAGTACGAGGAGATCGGTGGTTCGCCGCTCCGACCCCACGCCGAGCGGCAGGCGTCGCTCCTCCAGGCGGAGCTGCGGGACCGCGGCTACAACGCGACGACGTACGTCGGGATGCAGTTCACGGAGCCGTTCATCGAGGACGCCGTCGACCGGGCCCACCGGGACGAGATCGAGCGGCTCGTCGCCGTGCCGATGTACCCGCTGTGCGGCCCCTCGACGAACGTCGCGGCACTCGAGGAGCTGTCCGCCGCTGTCGAGCGTCTCGACTGGGCCGTCGACGTCGCCGAACTCACCGGCTGGCATCGCCATCCCGGATACACGCGACTCCGGGCCGACAACGTCAGGTCGTTCGTCAGGACCCGCGGTCTCTCCCTCGACGGGGACGCGCGGCTCGTCTGCTCCGCACACGGGACGCCGAAGCACTACCTGGATGCGGGGAGCCGGTACGTGACGTACGTCGAGGAGTACTGCGCCGCGCTGGCCGCCGAACTCGGCGTGGACGAGTACGTCCTCGGGTACCAGAACCACGAGAACCGGGACGTCGACTGGACCGAACCGTCGATCGAGACGGTGATCGAGGAGGTCGACGCCGAGCGGGTCGTCGTCGAACCCGTCAGCTTCGTGCACGAGCAGTCCGAGACGCTCGGCGAGCTCGACGTGGACCTCCGGGAGGACGCCGAACGGGCGGGGCTCGACTTCTATCGCGTCCCGGTCCCGTTCGACGACGCGCGGTTCATCGCGGCGATCGCCGATCTGGTCGAGCCGTTCGCGGCTGGCTTCGATCCCGGGTACTACAACCTCCGGTTGTGTCAGTGCCGGGACAGCCCCGACGCCTTCTGTCTCAACGCGCCGCGATGAGGGTCGGCGTCGTCGGCGCGGGTATCACCGGCCTCGCGGTGACGCACTACCTCGCCGAACGGGGGGTCGACGTCGTCGCCTTCGAGGCCGACGACGAACCGGGAGGGGTGATCCGGTCCACCCGCGTCGACGGGCGGCTGCTGGAACACGGCCCCCAGCGGATCCGGCTCACGCCGTCCGTCGCGGCCCTCGTCGACGACCTCGACATCCGCGGCGAGCTGCTCGAGGCCGACGGGGCGCTGCCGCTGTACGTCTACGCCGACGGGGCGCTCCGGGAGGTCCCGCGCTCCATCCCGGGGTTCCTCCGGACCGATCTCCTCTCGCGGCGGTCGAAGCTCCGCATCCTCGCGGAGCCGCTGACGGCCCCGGCCCGTCCAGGGGAGCGGTCCGCCGACCTGTTCAGGCGGAAGTTCGGCGACGAGGCCTACCACAACGTCGTCGAACCGCTGTTCGGCGGGATCTACGGGTCGGACCCGGCGGCGATGCCGGTCGAACACTCGCTCTCCCGGCTGGTGGCCCTCCAGGAGGATGGCGATTCGCTCCTCCGTGTGGCCGTCGAGCACCTGCGACGCGACGACGACACCCCGCCACCGGTCTCCTTCGAGGACGGGCTGCAGGCACTTCCGGAGGCACTGTACGAGCGACACCGCCCGTACGTCCACCTGAACACGCCGATCGAGGCGATCCGCGACAGTGGCGACGGCGGACGGTGGGAACTCGTGACCGGACGGCGGTCGACCGCGGTCGACACCGTCGTCGTGACCGTTCCGGGACCCGCCGCGGCCTCGCTCCTGGCCGACGTCCCCGACGCGACCACCGAGCCGCTCAAGGACCTCAGGTACAACCCGCTCGTGCTGGTCCACCTCCACGCCGAGACGGACGTCGAGGGGTTCGGCTACCAGGTCCGTCGGGGCGAACCCCTCGAGACGCTCGGCGTCACCTGGAACGACGGCCTCTTCGACCGCGACGGGGTCCACACCGCGTTCCTGGGCGGGATGCACGACCCAGGGGTGGTCGATCGTAGCGATTCGGCCCTGGGTGACCTCGCCAGCGAGGAGTTCCGGGCGGTGATGGGGGTCGAGCCGGACGTCCTCTCCGTGACGAAGCTCCCGGGGGTCCTCCCCGCCCACGACACGTCGTGGTCGGCCCTCGACGACGTCAGGCTCCCCGACGGGGTCGTCCTCGCCACGAACTACACCAGTCGGATCGGTGTTCCGAGTCGGATCAGCGAGGCCAGGCGCCTGGCAGACAGGCTCGTCGAGGACGGCAGGGATCCGGGGGACGTAGCGATTCCGTCACGGACGCCGTGACCGTTTCTAGCAGGTCGCGTGCCTTGGCGGGTCGCGTGCGTTAGCGGGTCGCGTGACACAGCGGTCGCGTGCCTTAGCGGGTCGTGTGCCCTGTGTACCCCATCTCACCCAGATGGCAACCCAGCGATGCAGATGGCGAAGCCAGCACGCAGATGGGGTCCGATTCTCTCGCGATCCGGTGCATCAGCCAGCACCGGTGGACGGCGTTCGTGTCGACATCTTTCCGAACCTACAGTCATCCG
>SLIW01000346.1 GCA_007135435.1 Natronomonas sp. | reverse complement strand
TCCCGGTCATCCTCGTCCTCATCTTCGGCGCGCTGGTCGGGACCGACCCGACCGGTGGCGGCCTCTTCGCCGAGCCGCCGGGGTACTACGTCGCCGGCTACCTGGCGGTGGTCGTCCTCCTGACGCCGCTGTCGCGGGTCGGCAGCGAGGTGGCGCGGCACCGCGACGGCAACCGCTTCGAGAAGCTCGCGACGACGCCGCTGACCCGCCCGGAGTGGTTGCTCGCCCAGACGCTCGTCAACGTGGTCGTCATCGGCCTCGCGTCGCTGCTCATCCTCGTCCTGGTGGTGCTCGTGACCGACGCCGCCTTCCGGTTCTCGGTCCTCCTGGTCCCATACGTCGCGGTCGGGGTCGCGCTGTTCTGCGGGGTGGGCGCGCTCCTGGGCCGGCTCGCGGACTCCCAGGACGGCGTGATCGCCGCCGCCAACGGCGTCGGCATCCCGCTGCTGTTCCTCTCGGAGACGTTCGTGCCCCCGGCGCTCCTCCCGGAGTGGTTCGTCCCGTTCCTGGAGCTCTCGCCGCTGACGTACTTCGCCCGTGGCGTCCGCGCGGCGACCTACCCGGCCCACGGTGGCGGCCCCGCGGACGCCGCGGCTGGAGCCCCCGGCGGCGCCGCGGGTCTCGTTGGCACCGATCCGGTCCTCAACCTCCTCGTCCTCGGCGTCCTCGCGGTCGGGTTCTTCCTCGCGGGCGCCTACGCGTTACCGCGGACGGACTGATCGGTTGGACAGTTGGGGCGGACTGATTGTACGGACTGATCACGCGGCCTGCTCCAACGGATCGATTCCGAGGGTCGCATCTACGCAGCGGCGGACGCGATCATGACGCCGTCGCTGTCGAGGACCGTCCGATCCACGGACCACCCACTCCGACTCACTCCGGCCGGAACCGCGCCAGCACGGGGATCTCCGCGACGCGTTCGTCGTCGATCATCGACCAGTCGATACCGGACGGCTTCGACCGATCGGCGGCGCCGGTCCGGACGGTCCGCGTGGGCGTGCAGACGACGTCGACCGGGACGTCGTGGGCGTCGAGGTCGATGGCGTCGTCGACCACCTGCACGTCGTGGACGGTCGTCACCACCGGCGTGTCGTCGTCGACCAGCCCCAGCTCACGGAGGACCGCGTACTCGAGGTCGCTGAACCCCTCGCCCTTGCCCACCCTGGCGCCGTCGTCCGTGACCGCCACGCTGCCGACGACGACGGCGTCCAGCGGCGGGACCTCCTCCGGGTGGACCTGTCGGCCGTACTCGTCGAGGTGGGAGACCGTCGGGGCGGCGTCGAGGCCGTCCTCGTCCAGCGTCGCGGGATCCAGCTCGACGAACGGCCGCTCGTCGCGGAGTCGCGGGACCGCCACGTAGAGCGTCGTCCCCTGCCTCAGGAGGCGCCTCCGGAGCGGCAGCTGCGGGGAATCGGGGTTCGCCTTCACCGCGTCGGCGTCGGCGAGCTCCGGCAGCGCCGCCGCCCGCTCCGCGGCGGCGGCCGCGTCGGCGAAGTTGGGGATGCGGCCGTGCGGCGGCGTCGGGAACCGGGCGAATCCCTCCGCCTCGAGGCGGTCCCACGTGCGCTCCCGGACGGCCTGTTTGTCGGTGGCGGCCGGGTCGCCCTCGGCTCCGGAGGAGGAAGAGGAGCAAGAGGAGGAAGAGGAGGAAGAGGAGCAAGAGGAGGAGGACGGAGAGGAGTCGGTCACGGCCCGTTCACCCCAGCCCGCGGACGAACTCGACGTGCTCGGGGCCGTAGTAGAAGGTGAGCATGAGGTAGGCGACGACGCCGAGCACGAGGCTGACGAGCCAGGTGGCCACGGCGACGCGGCCGATCCGGGGGTGCGACGACGAGCGGAGCTCGGGGATCGTGCGGGTGAACGCCAGCGTCAGCGCGTAGATGACGAGCGGGACGGCCACCATCGACAGCAGGATGTGGATCGCCAGCATCGCGAGGTAGAGGCCCTGCAGCGGCGCCCCGGAGACCACCTCCTTGCGCCCGCCCCCGCCGGTCTTCAGCAGGTAGAGCACGAGGAAGACCACGATGAGGGCGGTCGCGGCCAGCATCGCCGCGCGGTGGCGCTCGACGTCGCCGGCGCGGATCCAGTACCACCCCGCCACCAGGCAGGCGATCGTGGCCGTGTTGATGACCGTGATCGTCGCGGCCAGGAGGTCGACCGTGCCCTCGGAGATCGTCGGGTAGAAGTCGGGGCCGCCGTAGACCGTCCCGACCACCACGACGTACGCCACCACGGTCAGGACGGCGGTGATCGCTCGCGGGTGCTCGCGCGCGAACCGCGGACCGCGGACTGTCGACATGCTCGCCGGTTGGGACGGCGCCGCCAAGGTCGCTTCGCTTTCCGACCGGTCGGGGGGACCGACGGTCGTCCGCTGGTCGAAGCAGAACTGGGCCGGCAGGGAGGACTCCCGTCGGCCTGCCTGTCCCGTCCGTTGCCACACTCGTCCCGTCTCGACCGACGAATCGACCAGAGACTGGCCGTCGCCGTGTGCCATCGACCATCGACCGTCGACCATCGACCATCGACCATCGACCATCGACCATCGACAGCTGCCGGAGAGGGCTCTTATAAATACCCGATAAGTATCGGCTCAGATTGGCGCGGACACGGGTGACTGCTGGATCTCTCTTATAAACACCCGATACTTATCGGGTACCCGCTCGAGAGCACGTTCGCTGTTCGGGTGCACATCGCGGTGATCCGACGATCGGCCGGGCCGTCCTGGGCAGCGGCTGTACCCGCTATCCGCGTCTCGTCGCCCTAGCGGCAACGCGTATGGGTGCGGAGCCGGTATGTGGACGTACATGTCGTTCGAGCGGACCCCCGATCGCGGCGTCCGGGACGTGACCAGGTCGGTGGTCGCCGTGGCCCGCCAGCGGGGGATCAGCCTCATGGCGGCGGGGCTGGCGTTCTACCTCTTCAACGCGCTGGTCCCGCTGGTGCTGTTCGTCATCCTCGGCGCGTCCGCGTTCGGCTGGATGGAGCAGGCCGTCGCGCTCGTCGACCGGGCGATCGACGTCGACGCCCAGCGGTTCGTCTCGGCCATGGAGGCGGTCATCGGCGAGGGGACCGGCCGGGGCCGGGCGTTCCTCATCGCGGTCGGCATCCTGTCGTGGAGCGCCTTCACCTCCTTCCAGTCGGTGAACATGGCCTTCGGGTTCGTCTACGGGAGCCGCCAGCAGGGCTCCTCGCTCCGGATGGTGGCGAACTCGCTGCTCTCGCTCGGGGTGGTCGTCGTCGCGGTGCTGGTCCTGGCCGGCGTGGGCGTGACTCTGGCGGTCGTGACCGACGACGTGGTCGTCCGGCTGGTCAGCGTGCCGCTCCTGTTCGTGGCCCTCCTCGCGATCTTCCTGCCGATGTACCTCCGGTTCCCCTCGAAGGTGACCACCCTCCGCGAGGCGCTCCCGGGGGCAGTGCTCGCGGCGTTCGCCTGGACGGTCTGCGCGGTCGGCTTCCGGCTCTACGTCGTCACCGCCGAGAGCGTCGAGCTCTACGGCGTCGCCGGCGGCGTGATGCTGGTGCTGACCTGGCTGTACGTCGGCTGCCTCGCCGTGCTCGTCGGGGTCGTCCTCAACGCCGTCCTCGCGGGCCGCGTCGACGTCGACGATAAGTGGACCCTGGACGAGGTGGCAGAGGGGACCCCGCTGGAGGGGTGAGGCGGTTCGGCTCAGTCCTGCCGGGCGATTGCTCCCGGCACCGTCCGGCCGGGCGGTTGGTGCCTGGTCGGTCCGGGCGATTGATACCGGGGCCGGCCGGACGTCCGACCGCGTGCGCGTGCTCAACTACCTCGAGCTGGAATCACACCTGCGGCGGAGCGGCATCGGGACC
>SLIW01000545.1 GCA_007135435.1 Natronomonas sp. | reverse complement strand
CGAGAGCGTCGAGGCGGTCGCCGAGCGTGTCGGCGCGCCGCCCGCCTCCGTGGCGCTCCCGCCGGCGCTCCTGGCGGGGGCGACGGTCGCGTCGGCGCCGGACGACGACCACCGCCTCCCGGAGCCGGCCCGCGAGCGGCTCCGGGAGGCGACGGACGTGCGGGCGGTGGTCCCGCCGGCGACCGCCCCGCCGCTGCTCGCCTGCTGCCGGGAGTTCACCGACGCGCCCATCGAGGTCGTCCTCGAGGCCTCCGTCGTGGACGAGCTGACCGAGCGGCTGCCCGGGATCGCCCGCTGGCTCGCCGCGACCGACCGCCTCCGGGCCCTCGCCGCGGATACCGTCCCGACCGCGGCGGTCGTCCTTGTGGAGACGGACGACGGGCCGGTGGTGCTCGTGGTCACCCACGACGACACGGGGACGGTGACGGGGTGTCTCGAGTCGACCGACCCGGAGGCCGTCGAGTGGGCCCGCGGCCTCGTCGACGAGACGGTCGCCGAGGCCGAGCCGGTCCTCGCCGACGGACACGTCGAGGGGACGGCCCTCCCGGGGACGGCGGACGTGCTGACGCGCGAGGGCATCGTCGAGCTGACGCCGTCGTACTTCGCGGCGCGGAAGGCGGCGCCGCTCCCGACGGGCTGGCGCGCCGGGCTCTCGCTGACGGAGGTGGCCGCCGGCCACGCGGTCGCACGGACCATCGAGGTCGACGGCGAGCGCCGGTCGCTCGTCACCGAGCTGCTGGCGCGCCTCGACGACGGCGACGTCGCCGTGATCGGCCCGCCGGGATCGGGGAAGTCGACCGTCTGCAAGGCAGTCGCCTGCGAGTGGTACCGCGAGCGCGGCCCGGTGTTCTACCGCGAGGACGGCGCCGGCGACCCCTTCGAGTCGTGGCCGGCGTTCGCCGAGCGGCTCCGGGCCGTCGAGGGGTCGGCGCTCGTCGTCGTCGAGGACGCCGTCAGGCCGTCGGCGAACGCCGTCTTCCGGCTGCTGCAGGCGTTCGCGGACGAGGACGTCACGTTCCTCCTGGACGCCCGCCGGGGCGAGTGGGTGGACCCCGCCGCCGGCGCCGTCCCCGACGGGGTCCGCGAGGACCTCGACGTGGTGACGATGCCGTGTCTCGACGAGCACGACACGGAACGCCTCGTCGAGCGGTTCGAGGCGGCCGTCGGCCGCGTCGACCGCTCGCCGGCGGCGCTCCTGAACGAGGTCGTCGACGCCGACGAGCGACCCGCGCGGCTGCTCTGTGTGCTCCACCGACTGTCGCTGCTCGCGGACCCCCTCGCCGACGGCGAACCGACGAGCCTCGACGACGCGGTCAGGGCGGTGGCGACCGACCTCCGCGAGGCGGGCGACCTCGCGGAGGACGCCGGCCTGCTCGTCGCCCTCTGTACGGTCGCCGGCGTCGAGGTCACGCCGGACCTGGTGGCCGCGCTCGCCCCGACGGAGCCGGACGCGGTCCGCGACGCGCTCGCCCGCCTCGAGGGCACGATGCTGTTCGAGCACCCCTCCGGCGTCGGCTACCGGACCGTCCACGAGGCCTGGGCAGGCCAGTACCTCCTGGCAGCGGGCGACCGCACGGCGATCGCCGAGCGGGTCGGCGACTGCCTGTCGCGGCTCCTGGCGCTCGCCGACGACGGCGAGGCGCGCGACCGGATCCGGTCGTCGTTCGATCCGGCACCGACCGTCGATCGGGTGGAGGCGGACCCCGGCGGCTGGGCCGACGAGACGGTCGAGCGGCTCTTCGCCTCCGGGCTCGAGCGGCCGAACCTGACCCCGCTGTTCGGCGAGAGCGAGCCGGACCCGGTGACCTACCCGGCGGCGTGCGACCCCGAGACGGTGGTCGAGACGACCAGGACGCGGGCGACGATGGCGCGCTACGCGGGCGAGTACGACCGGGCAGCCCGCGAGTACGACCGACTCGCCGACCGGGCGGCGGACCTCCTGGACGGGGCGGCCGTCGACCGGTTCGCCGCGGCCCGGGAGAACGGGCTCGGCATCGTCGCGCGCAACCGGAGCGAGTACGGCGAGGCGGCCTCCCACTTCGAGCGCGCCCGTGAACTGTACGACGCCGTCGGCGACGAGGCGGGGGTCGCGAAGGCCCGGCGCAACCTCGGGACGGTGGCGCTGCTCCGCGGCGACCTCGACGCCGCCGAGCGGCACCTGACCTGGAGCCTCGAGCGGTTCGAGGCGCTCGGCGACGAGCGGTTGGCGAGCTACTGCCTGTTCAACCTCGCGTACGCCCGCGAGGAGCGCGGCGACCTCGAGGGCGCCGTCGAGCGGTACCGGACGTGCCTGGACCGCTACCGGCGGTTCGGGAGCCTCAAGGACGAGGCCGACGCCCACCTCAACCTCGGCGTCGCACTCAAGGTCCGCGGCGACCTCGAGGCGGCCGCCGACCACCAGGCGAGCGCCCTCCGGATCTACCGGGAGGTCGGCGACGCCGTCGGCGTCGCGAACGCCCTCCAGAACCACGGGGAGCTGGCGGCCGTCGCGGGCGACCTCGAGACCGCGGCGACGTACTACGAGCGCGCCCGCGACCGGTACGCGGAGGTCGGCGAGGAGTGGGGACAGGTCCAGTGCCGCCTGGAGCTGGCCGACGTCGCCCTGCGCCGCGGCGAGGTCGACGCGGGGCGCGTCGACGCCGAGGCCACCGTGGAGTGCTTCGAGTCCATCGGCGACCAGCGGGGGTCGATGGACGCCCATCGCGTCGTCGCCCGGGGCTCCAGGATGCGCGGCGAGTTCGACGACGCCGAGTCGCACCTCGAGGCCGCCCTCTCGATCGGACGGGAGGGCGGCCTCCCCCGCCGTACCGGCGAGGTGCTCCGTGCCTACGGCGATCTCGAGCTGGCCCGTGGCGACCCCGAGGCGGCGGTCGACCGGTACGCGGAGGCCGCCGAACTGTTCGAGGATGCGGGGGCGCTGGGGTCGCTCGTCGACGTCCTCGAGCGACTCGCCACGGCGACCGAGGAGACGGGCGATGGAGCGGCGGCCGAGGGCCATCGAGAACGGGCGTCGCGACTCCGATCGAGCGTCGACTTCGACCTGTCGGCACCCGTTCCGGGGGACGTTCCGGGGGACGTTCCGGGGGACGTTCCGGGGGACGTCCCAGCGCAGGCGGATGAGCAGGAGCCGCAATCGGCGATCGACAACGACGCGAAGGCGTCGGCCGAGACCGACGCCAAGTAGCCGCGAGTGGCCGACGGCCGGACCATGAGCGGGGTCGGCGTCGAGTCGACGCTCGAGACCCCCTGGCGTTCGACCGGTACTGCCGATCGAAGAACACCGGGACCGGCGCTCGACGAACTGCGGTGGCAGACGATCGGTCTATCGAGGGGGTCCGTGCGTACCGGAAGAAATCGAGGGTATCAGATCGCGAGGGTACCAGATTGCCAGGGTACCAGATTGGAGGATTATCAAATTGCTCTCGAGAGATCGGATCGGAGGGATGCCTCCGAGCCGTCCGAGCCCCTACGCGAAGCCCTGGAGGATGCCGTGGCCGTCGGTGCCATCCAGGTGTGGGAGCGTCGCCCGTTCGGGGTGCGGCATCAGGACGGCGACGTGGTCCCCCGCGCCGAGGATGCCGGCCACGTTGGCACGCGAGCCGTTCGGGTTGGCCGCCTCCGTCACGTTCCCGTCGGCGTCGCAGTACCGGAACAGCACGCGGTCGGCCGCCTCCAGCCGTTCCAGGTCGTCGGCGGCGATCTCGAAGCGACCCTCGCCGTGGGCGATGGGCACCTCCAGGACCTGCCCCTCGTCGTAGGCCGCCGTCCAGGGCGTGGCGGCGTTCTCGACGCGGAGGTGGACCGGCTCGCACTGGAACCGCGCGCTCCGGTTGACCGT
>SLIW01000435.1 GCA_007135435.1 Natronomonas sp. | reverse complement strand
GTTCTGGGACACATGCTTACGGTCGGCCGCTCTCAACCCCTTTCCTGGACGTGCCGAAGGGGCTTAGCAGATTCTCATAACCACACCGCAGGGAGCGAAGCGACCGAGGAGCGCAGCGAGTCGCGGGAGTCGAGAACGCCGAGGGCTTTCTGGGTCCGCTCGATCGAGTCAACTGCTTATTTCAACACGACCGGCCGGGGGCCGGACCAGCTTTTTGTCGCTCTAAACCCAACAGTGTGCAATGACCGACGAGCGCATCCCGGCACCCGATGGGTGGTCGGAGGCGGACATCGTCCCGGACGACGCCAAGCAGTCCCAGCGCAACCCCCCGACGGCGTTCGAGCATCGCCGGAGGGACGTCGCCGTCCACGTCCGGACGACCGAACCCGGCGCCGGCGAGGAGGTCGACTGGGAGGTGGGCGTCCTCTTCGGGGACAGCGAGAACGTCGGCGAGATGGTGCCCGTCGAGCGCAGCATCGAGGACCGCCAGACCGCCATCGAGCGGGCACGGGAGCTAATGGAGGCGTTCGACCGCGAGGGCCTCCCGACCTCCGCCGCCGAGTTCGATCCGGACGCGTTGATCGCCGCGGAGGAGGAGAACTGAGAGACGTGGAGAACTGAGTGGAAAGGAAACTGAGAGGCGTGGAGAACTGAGCGGGAAGGAAACTGAGAGGCGTGGAGAACTGAGTGGAAAGGAGAACTACGCAGCGGAGGTAACCAGGTGCTGAGCGGCCGGGTGGCGGTCCGTCGCGTTCAGACGAGCTCGTCGGCGACCGCGTCGGCGTCCAGGAGCGCCGGGTCCACGATGTGTCCCGCCTGTCCCTTGACGAACTCCGGGACGGCGTGGCGGGTGTAGAGGACGACCCGGAGGTCGGGGTTGAGGTCCTTCGCCACCGACACCGAGGTGGCCAGGCCGGCGTCGGTCACCACCAGGACGTCGGCGTCGACGATCCCGGCCTCCTCGAGGGCGGGGCGGTTGGCGGTCCCCGCCGCGTAGCGGACGTCGGCGCCCCGCTCCTCGAGCGCGGGCCCGAGGCCGTCGGGGTCTGCCCCGGCCACGACGACGACCTCACTCATACTCGATGGTCGCCGGTGGCTTGTGGGTCACGTCGTAGACGACGCGCGAGACGTCGTCGAGCGAGCCCGTGATGCGCGACTGGATCCGCTGGAGGGTCTCCCAGTCGACCTCCATGGCGCGGGCGGTCATCCCGTCACGGGACTCCACCGCGCGCACCGAGACGACCCAGCCGTGGACGCGGTTATCGCCCTTGACGCCCGTGGCCTTCCCGAGGACGGCCGCCAGGGCCTGCCAGGGCTCGTACGCCTCGAGCTCCTCCTCGACGACGTGGTTCGCCTCGCGCGCCACCGCGAGCTTCTCCTCGGTGACCTCCCCCAGGACGCGGACGGCGAGGCCGGGACCCGGGAACGGCATCCGCTCGGAGACGACCTCCTCGAGGCCGAGCTCGCGGGCGACCTCGCGGACCTCGTCCTTGTAGAGGTCCGCCATCGGCTCGACGATCCCCTCGAAGTCGACCACCTCGGGGAGGCCCCCGACGTTGTGGTGGGACTTGATCGTCCCCTCGGACTCGATGCGGTCGGGGTAGATCGTCCCCTGGACGAGGTACTCGGCGTCGACCTCCCGGGCGACCGTCTCGAACTCCCGGATGAACTGCTCGCCGATGACGTGGCGCTTCTCCTCGGGGTCGATCACGCCAGCGAGCGCGTCGAGGAACCGCTCGCGGGCGTCGACGACCCGGAGGCCCTCCATGTACGCGAACGTCTCGCGGACGGCCGCGGTCTCGCCCTTGCGCATCAGCCCCGTATCTACGTAGACCGGGGTGAGCCGGTCGCCGATGGCCTCGTGGGCGAGCGTGGCGGCCGTCGAGGAGTCGACGCCCCCCGACAGGGCGATGACGGCACTGGCGTCGCCCACCTCGTCGGCGATCCCCGCGATCGCCTCGTCGACGAACCGGTCGACGTCGACCATCAGGCCGTCACCTCGCCCTGCTCTTCCTCGCCCCGGCGTCGGTCGCCCTCGCCGCCGCGCCGGTCGTCATCGCCGCCGCGCCGCGTCAGGCTCGCCTCGACCAGCGCGACGAAGGGCGGCGACGCCCGGCCCGGGCGCGAGCGGAACTCGGGGTGGAACTGCGTGCCGAAGAAGAACGGGTGATCGCTCCGCGGGAGCTCGAGGATCTCCATGCGGTTGTCCGCCCGCCCGGAGAAGACCAGCCCCTCGCGCTCGATGGCGTCGATGTACTCGGGGTTGACCTCGTAGCGGTGGCGATGACGCTCGGTACAGGAGGTGTCGCCGTAGACGTCGTGGGCGACCGTGCCGGCGGTGATCTCGGTCTCGTGGGCGCCGAGGCGCATCGTCCCGCCCATGTCCTCGACCTCGTACTGCTCCGGGAGGATGTCGATCACGGGGTGCGGCGTCTCGGCGTCGACCTCCGCGGAGTGGGCGCCCTCGAACCCACAGACGTTACGGGCGTACTCGACGACGGCCATCTGAAAGCCGAGACACAGACCCAGGAAGGGGACGTCGTGCTCGCGGGCGTACCGGATGGCGTCGATCTTGCCCTGCGTACCGCGGGAGCCGAAGCCGCCGGGGACGATGACGCCGTCGGCGCGCTCGAGCCGTGCGGCGTGGGCGTCGTCCATCTCCTCGGAGTCGACCCACAGGACCTCGACGTCGGTCCGTGTCTCGAAGCCGGCGTGCTTCAGCGACTCGTGGATCGAGATGTAGGCGTCCTCGAGGGCGTACTTGCCCACGAGGGCGATCTCGACGGTGTCGGTCGCCTCGCGGGTGACGATCTCTCGCCACTCGGTGGTGCGCTCGGCCGGCGGGGTCGCCCGCTCCGAGAGGCCCAGCTCGGCCATCACGTACTCGTCGAGGCCCTCCTCTTCGACCATCAGCGGGACGTGGTAGATGTCGTCGACGTCGGGGTTCGAGAAGACCGCGTCGACGGGGACGTCGCAGAACAGCGCGATCTTCTCCTTGGTCTGGACGTCGAGCTTGTCGTCGCAGCGCCCAACGAGGACGTCGGGCTGGAGACCGATCGAGCGGAGCTCCTTGACCGAGTGCTGGGTGGGCTTGGTCTTCTGCTCGCCGTTCTTCGAGTAGGGGACCAGCGTGACGTGGGTGAAGAGGATGTCGTCGTCGTCCTCCTCGTGGGAGAACTGCCGGAGCGCCTCGAGGTAGGGCATGCCCTCGATGTCGCCGACGGTGCCGCCGACCTCGACGATGCAGACGTCGTGGCCCGCGGCGGCCTCGCGGACCCGGCGCTTGATGTCGTCGGTGACGTGGGGGATGATCTGGACGGTCTTGCCGAGGTAGTCGCCGGCACGCTCCTTCTCGATGACGTGCTGGTAGGTCTTGCCGGTCGTGACGTTGTGGTCGAACGTCATGTCGATGTCGAGGAACCGCTCGTAGTTCCCCAGGTCGAGGTCGACCTCGCCGCCGTCCTTCAGCACGTAGACCTCGCCGTGCTGGTAGGGGTTCATCGTACCCGCGTCGACGTTGAGGTAGGGGTCGATCTTGACCGCCGTCACGTCGAAGCCGGCGTTCGCGAGCAGCCGCCCGGTGCTCGCGGCCGTGATGCCCTTCCCCAGCCCGGACATGACGCCGCCGGTGACGAAGATGAACTTGTTCCCGAGGGTCGGGTCGTAGTCAGTGAGCTCCGTCGGCATACTGACGGTGCGAGAGCCCTGACCAAAACCGTTTCGAACGCCCTTTTTGCACGCGAGCGCGGGGTCGCCACCCACCGGCGACGACCACCGACTCGCGGCAAAAACGTCGATGAAAAATAGCGCCTGCTCCCTTCAGCGCCCTTCGGGCGCTTC
>SLIW01000538.1 GCA_007135435.1 Natronomonas sp. | reverse complement strand
CGAGGGCTTCGGAGGTTGCCGCAGGCGAGGCGACAACAGGGTGGTGGGAAACGACTTCGACGGAACCGTCTCAGGGCGTCAAACGCGAGACAGACCGCCAGGTGATATCGTCGCCACCGTCGGCGTCACCGTCGCCGACGAGCGCGAACACCATCCGCTTTCGAACTCCGTGTGCCAGTCGGACGTCCAGCGAGAGGTCCCGCGGCGACAGCGCGGCGTCGGCGGGCAGTACCCGCACGAGCAGCTCGGAGTGGCCCAGCTCGTCGACGTGTTCGACGGCCTCGTAGGTGCGGAAGTCGGCGCCGAACTTGAAGCCGGTCTTGGGGACCACCCCACGGCGCCGCAGGTCGCGGTAGACCGCCAGCCGCCGGTCGAACCGATCGCCCTCGACGGCCCGACCGTGTTCGCGGACCGCCGCGACGCCGCCGTCGATCTCGAGGACCCCGCGGTCGACGAGGTGGGCCGCCTCGAGCAGTGACAGACCGAGCGCGTCGCCGTCACGATCGAGCCGCTGGCCGTAGAAGCCCCGCTCGTAGAGGTCGGCCGGCGGCTCCCAGCAGATGACACGGTCGTCGAGGATCGTCGCGGGCGTGGGCGTCGGTGCACTCCCGGCCCCCTCAGTGGCTCTGGCCACCCCGAGTTCCTCGACGACGGCCGGGCTCGACCCCGAGACGTCCGGCTCCGCCGTCTCCAGGTAGGTGATCTCGCTCTCCTCGTCGACGATCGCCAGGACGACGTCGCCCAGCGACGCCATCGGGACCGTGGCGCGCTCGCCCACGACGCGGATCCGGTGCTCGACGGTCCCGTCCCAGGGGCCGTCACCTCGGGGGTGGACGACGAGGTCCACGTCACCCCGGTCCGGCTCGAGGTCGTCCACCCGGCCGTCCCGGACGGGTGAGAGGTAGAAGCCACGGTCGCGGAGGTCCTTGTAGACGAGGAACCGGCCGACGATATCGGGGTTGTCGCCCAGGAACGCCCGGAAGCCGCGCCCGTCGACCGATCCCAGGTCGCCGCGGTAGAGCAGGTGGGCGGCCTCGACGGGCGCGAGCTCGACCCCAGCCCCGCGCGGGCGGCCGTAGCCGCGAGAGTCGTAGTAGCGCTCGCGGCCGTTGGGCCCGACCTCGACGACACCGTCGACCAGGTGCCCCTCCATGGGAAGGTGTGGTGGACGGCGAGGTATAGCCGCTACGGTGCCCGGCTACACCACCTGTCCACGTGGTCGGCGGATCACCGAAGTGGCCAGCCAGGGGCAAGCGGGACGTTCCACGTCGGCGGCTGGTGTGGTATACCGTGCAGGTCGACCGCGAAGACCCACTTAAAACGCGTTTTGAACATTCAGAAGGCCGATTCACCCCCTCCCCCAAGGGGAGATCGATGTCCGCCCTGACATCCCGCGCAGATGCACGAACGCGTATCGATACACGACGACCCCGACCCGGACCCGAGGGGGTGATCACATGCTAGAGCGGGGTCACCTCGCCTGGATCGGCGTGGCGGTGCTCGTGATCGGTACGGCGGGCACCGTGGGCGCCTTCGGCCTCGGTGCTCTCGACGCACCCTCGGTCGGACAGGCGGGCGAAGCCTCGGACGATCCATCGAGCGACTACCCGGAGGATCAGGACGATGGCGACGCGGTCGTATTCGACGGAGAGGAGCCACTCGAACTGGTCGCGGGACCGAACGTCACCCTCGACGGGACCGCCGACCTCGACGACGGGACCGAGCTCCAGGTCCGTATCACGTCGACGGCCGAGAGTGGATTCCTCATGAGCGAGACGGTGGCCGTCGAGGACGAGGCCTTCGCGGCGACGTTCGATCTCTTCGACGTCGAACCGACGGACGTAACCGTCACGGTCTACCTCGCGGACGGCGAGGAGCCTGACCTCCTCACCTCGGTCGACGGGGTCATCGTTGCGAGTGACGCGGCCGATGACCGCCCGATCCGAGACGACAGCGCCGGGGCGGTCACGTTCGACGACGATCCGGTCGAACTCCCGGCGGCGCCGAACGCGACTGTGAGCGGCACGGCCGACGCCGAACCCGGGGCCGAGATTCAGGTCCGCGTCCGGTCGACCGGCGAGCAGCCGTTCCTCGTCACGGACACGACGACCGTGGACGGCGACGGACGGTTCGACGCGGAGGTCGACCTCGCGGAAGTCGAACCAGACACGACGGCCACGGTGGTCGCCCGAGTCGTGGACGACGGAACCGATGGCGAACCCGTCGACGTCTTTGGGAATGCCACCGTCGTCGAGGCCGACTGGGACGTCGAAGACGCCTCCGGGGCGCCGTTCGAGGTCGACCTCGGCGACGAACCGGTCGAACTCGAGGCGGCGAACGGGACGGTCGTGGACGGCGAGACCGACCTCGATCCCGACACCCGGCTGACGGTCCGGGTGCGGGGAACCGGCGACCGACCGTTCCTCCACACCGAGGCCGCCACCGTCGACGACGACGGGTCGTTCTCGGTCACCTACGACCTCTCGTACGCCGAACCGGGTACGGACGCAGAGATATCGGTGTCCGCCGACGGCGACACCGCGGAGCCAGTCGACGCGGACGTCGTCGATCCCGACGAATAGGTGTCGTCACCCGGAAGGCCCGGTTCTCGACTTCGAGACACCCCCAATCGAGCGATCGTGCGAACGTGCTGTCACTCGAGGCTGACCAAGGTGCCCCCGGATCGAATTCCCGACGCCGCCCTGGAACCCGACCGCACTGGACCCATCACCGCCATTCGCCCGAGATGGATGGCGCTGCCATTCGAAAGAGGAGCCCCACCAGCCAGTCGATCCGTCGCTGCCCCGAGCGTCGTCCTCGCCGGCTGGCTGGCCATCTGGCTGGAAGTGGGTACTGCCATCGGGATGGACATCCAGCATTCGGAGGTGGTACAGCCGGCCGTCGCCAATATCGTTGAAAGGGTGTCCTACCGTTCGGAGAGGGTGACGACGACCGCTGCGACGACGACGCACGCGATGAAGAAGACGATTCCGGGTTCCAGGACGCCGAAGACGACCCACGTGATGGTCTCTGCCGGTTCGTACGTCCCGTAGCCGGCCGGGCCGACACCACTCGCCCCACCTCCAGGAGTACCCAAAAGCTGCGTGAGGCCCCACTGGACGAGGAGGCTGGCCGCTGCCAGGAACGCCAGGCCGGTGACGGCCCGCCGGACGGACCGCTCGACGAGCGGGTACCGACTCTCGTCGCCCACGAAGACGATCGGGTCGCTCGCGGGACCGTAGACCGTCATCTCGTTGCCCTTCGCCGAGTAGACGGTGTCGACGGGCTCGACGAGCCCGACGTCGGTGAGCTCACCCAGGTGGTACTGGACGTTCTGGACGGAGGTGTCCAGCAGCTCGGCCAGCTCGGACGTCGTCCGCGGCTCGTCGAAGAGGGCCCGGTAGGCGTGTCGTCGGGTTGCCGGCGAGAGTGCGTCGAGCACATCGTCTGCCGCCGGTTCCTCCAGCCCGAGTACTCGGGGGCGCTCGTCCGTGTCCCGCGTCCGGTCCTGCAACCGTTCGATCACGCTCGCCATTCCACGATCACGATCGTGCCGTCGTTGGCCGGTTACTAAGTGGTTCTCGAGGCTCAAATCCGGATTGTAGCTTCCCCGTCCGGTGTTCCAGGACGTCCAGATGAGAAGCCCGCCGAGAAACGGTCGGGTTTCGACCGCGGATCACCGGCCCGTCGGGGAGCGGGCCCGTGACGGCGACGGACGTTCGCCGGGCGTGCCGTGTGATGGTCGTACGTCCGCTCCATGTCCCGAATGCTGCACCACCACCGGGCGTCCCATGTAATCGGTGGAGTTCCGGTCTCGATCGTCAGCCTCGACGCTCGCGTT
>SLIW01000047.1 GCA_007135435.1 Natronomonas sp. | reverse complement strand
GGAAGGAAATGGACTCGCCGGGATTTGAACCCGGGGCCTCTTCCTTGCGAAGGAAGCGATCTGCCACTGATCTACGAGCCCGCATACCGGAGTTGACGACTCCGTGGTTAGTACCTTGCGCTTCGTCGGCACCGAGGCCGTCGAGACGAAGAACGCCAGCGCGTGAGTACGCGATCCGCCGATCGTGAGCGGATCGCCGGGGGAGTGACCCCGGGCAGCCTCAGTCCTCCAGGACGATCTCGATCGAGACGTCGTTGGGGACCTGGATCCGCATCAGCTGGCGGAGCGCCCGCTCGTCGGCGTCGATGTCGATCAGCCGCTTGTGGACGCGCATCTCCCAGTGCTCCCACGTGGCGGTCCCCTCGCCGTCGGGGGACTTCCGCGTCGGGACCTCCAGGTTCTTCGTCGGCAGCGGGACCGGCCCCGACAGCGCGACGCCGGTCTTGTCCGCGATCTCGCGGACGTCGGCCGTGATGTCGTCGAGGTCCTCGGGTCGGGTGCCGGCGAGTCGGACGCGTGCCTGCTGCATGCGTTATCGCTCGGTGACCTCGAGGACCTTGCCGGCGGCGACCGTCTGGCCCATGTCGCGGATGGCGAAGCTCCCCAGCTCGGGGATGTCGTTCGAGGACTCGATGCTGAGGGGCTTCTGGGGGCGCACCGTCACGACGGCGGCGTCGCCCGACTGGATGAAGTCCGGGTTCTCCTCGGCGACCTCGCCCGTGGATGGGTCGATCTTCTTGTCGATGGACTCGATCGTGCAGGCGACCTGCGCCGTGTGGGCGTGGAAGACTGGCGTATAGCCGGCAGTGATGACCGAGGGGTGCTGCATGACGACGATCTGCGCGGTGAAGGTCTCGGCGACCGTCGGCGGGTCGTCGGCGGGACCGCAGACGTCACCGCGGCGGATGTCGTCCTTGCCGACGCCGCGGACGTTGAACCCGACGTTGTCGCCGGGGCCGGCCTCGGGGACCTCCTCGTGGTGCATCTCGATGGTCTTGACCTCGCCCGCCACGTCGGAGGGCTGGAACGAGACGTTGTCGCCCGTGTTCAGTATCCCCGTCTCGACGCGGCCGACCGGCACCGTCCCGATGCCGGAGATGGTGTAGACGTCCTGGATCGGCAGCCGGAGCGGGGCGTCCGTCGGCGGCTGCGGCTCCGGGAGGTTGTTGAGCGCCTGGAGCAGCGTCGGTCCGTCGTACCAGGGCGTGTTGTCGGAGCCCTCGGAGACGTTGTCGCCCTCGAACGCGGAGGTCGGGATGAACGACGCGTCGTCGACGTTGAAGCGCACCTGCTTGAGCAGCTGCTTGACCTCGTCGACGACCTCCTTGTACTTCGCCTCGTCGTAGTCGACGAGGTCCATCTTGTTGACCGCGATGATGAGCTCGTCGATGCCCAGGGTGCGCGCCAGGAAGACGTGCTCCTGGGTCTGGGGCTGGACGCCGTCGTCGGCGGCGACCACGAGCACGGCGTTGTCCGCCTGGCTCGCGCCCGTGATCATGTTCTTGACGAAGTCGCGGTGGCCCGGACAGTCGACGATGGTGAAGTAGTAGGTGTCGGTGTCGAACTCCTGGTGGGCGATGTCGATCGTGACGCCGCGCTCGCGCTCCTCGGCGAGGTTGTCCATCACGTAGGCGAACTCGAAGCCCCCCTTGCCCTTCTCCTCGGCCTCCTCTCGGTACTGCTCGATGACGTGCTCGGGTACGCTCCCCGTCTCGAAGAGGAGCCGCCCGACCATCGTGCTCTTGCCGTGGTCGACGTGGCCGATCACGGCCAGGTTCTGGTGCGGTTTGTCGCTCATGGATGTCTCACGCGCTGATGCGCTATATCGGAAGCATTTGTCGACGCCCCGTAAAACGATTTCGAAAGGGATTCCGCCGAAAGCGGGCGCGTCGGGCGGTTTGCAAGCAGGTACCACGGAACTGGTCACTTCGCAGACAATCCAGCCGGCCGGGGCCCGATCGGTGGTCGATGGGGGCCCGCCACACGGGCGGTCGGGTGGCACGCCCAGTGGTCCTCCAGCCGGGGAGCCGGGGATTGGTCGAACGTCAGCCGGCGTTCCGAGTGCGGGTCGAGCGGCCTGCCGAACGAACGATCGGGCAGGTCGTCGGTGGTGAGTGACGTTCTACTCGAGCGGCGGGAGCCGACCGACGTCCGCGAGCACCGCGCTGGCCGTCTCGGGACCGCCGGCGCCCCGCCCGGAGATGTTCAGGCGGCCGGCGTGGGTCGTCTCCAGCTGGACGATGTTGAGCGTCCCGGTCACCGCGAGCGTCCCGTTCTCTGGCACCAGCCGGGGACCGACCCGGACCGTGCCCTCGGCGACCTCGCCGATGAGGCGGATGGTGCGGCCGTCCTCCGTCGCGAGCTCGAGGGCGCTGCCCGGGAGGTCGGCGATGCCCTCGACCTCGGCGTCGGCCAGTCGGTAGGCGTCGTCGTAGAGCACGTTCGCGAGGATGACGCACTTCAGGGCGGCGTCGGTGCCCTCGACGTCGAAGGTCGGGTCCGCCTCGGCGACCCCGAGGTCCTGGGCCTCCGCGAGGACGTGCTCGTAGCCGAGCCCCTCGGCGGCCATCCGGCTGAGGATGAAGTTGGCCGTCCCGTTGAGGACGCCCCGGGCGGCGGTGACCTGGCCGTTCAGGTCGGCGATCGTCGAGAGCACCGGGATCGCGCCCCCGACGGTCGCCTCGAAGAGCACCGTCCCCTGCGAGCCCGCCTCGAGGGATCGGACCTCCTCGTAGCGCTCCGCCACGGGCCCCTTGTTCGCGAGCACGACGTGGCGATCGCGCTCGAGGGCCCGTCGCACGTGCGAGAACCCCGGTTCCGCGTCGCCGAGCGTCGTCGGCGTCGCCTCCACCAGCACGTCGTAGTCCGCCTCCAGGGCCGCATCCGGGTCCGACTCCCCCACGACCCCGGTCTCCTCCTTCCGCTCGAGGACCGCCGCGACGTCGAGACCGCGGTCGGCGCCGTCGTCGTCCACTGACGCACCGCCGTCACCATCGCCGTCACCATCGCCGTCACCATCGCCGGCGACCGCGGCGCCCGTCGAGTCCGCGACGGCCACCACCTCGTGGCCGTACTCGCCGGCGAGCTCGACGACCGAGGTGCCGACCGCACCGACCCCCAGGACGGCGAGTCTCACGAGGACCCCTCCGTCAGCGGTTCGACGACGCGCAGGTCCTTCTCCGCTGCCACCGCCCTGACGGTCGCCAGGGCATCCGCGGTCCGGCCCTCCCCGGCGACGAGGCGCAGCCGGGCGCTGGAGGGGGCCTCGGTCCCGGCGGGCGCGGACAGGGAGATGTCGGCCACCGAGGCGCCGCCGTGCTCCTGGAACCGCTGGAGGGTGTCCGAGAGGTCGGTCTCGACGAGGTGTCCCACCAGGACGACCGTCAGCTCCTCGCTGTAGCGCTCGGCCCCGGCCTGGATGACGTTGACGCCGGCGTCCCGCAGGGCGTCGACGATCCGGTCGAACTGGGGTTCGGTCGCCTCGAGGTCCACCTCGACGGGGATCCGGCCCCGGGGCGTGACGTTGCCCCGCTCGTGGAAGATGGACAGGAGGTTGCCGCCGTTGGCGGCGATCGGCTCCAGGGCCCGGAGCAGCTCGCCGGGCTCGTCGACGAGCTCCAGCCGGACGGTGTAGGACTGCACGTCCGCCTCACCCCCGCTCATCGTCGACCCTCCAGATGATCGCTCATTAGAGGATACTCACACGCCGGCGGCTATAAGAACGCCGTCATTCGCAAATCTCTCCGGGGGTCCCCACCGACGCCGGGGTCTCGATAGTGACGGCACGGCTTCACACGTTTCAAAACGGGGGAAATGTTTAAGTTAAAATACTGTGAAGAAATACTGAAATGAAACGG
>SLIW01000254.1 GCA_007135435.1 Natronomonas sp. | reverse complement strand
GGGAATCTCGATTCCACCGGTTTTCCTGCCGACGTGTACGACCGCGAGCGGTTCGGCGAACGCCTGGTCGTGACGCCGGCGTTCAACCCACTGGTCGGGGGGACCTACGTCAACGAAGCGGACGGTTTCCTGTCGCCGTTCCTGCCCGACGGCCTCGCCGACGGCGAGGCCTACCTCCTGGACGGGACGCGGCTCGGCGACTACCGGCGGGTGTGAGTCCGACCTGGTGGAGAGCCTGATGCGGCTTGGGAACAAGAGTAGCGGCCGCCGGCCGGTGGCCTTAATCGGCTCGCGGTCCTTCGACCGCCAATGAGCGACGGCCGGGTCGCCGACGCCGGGATGGACGCCTTCGAGCGACTCCACCCCGAGGTCAGGGCGGCGCTCTCCGAGCGCGGGTTCGCCACGCCCACGGAGCCACAGCGCCGGGCCATCCCGCCGCTGGCGGCGGGCGAGCACGGCCTGGTCGTCGCGCCGACCGGCTCGGGGAAGACCGAGACCGCCATGCTGCCTGTGTTCTCGGCGCTCTGCGGTCGGGGTGAGCGTCACGGCATCCAGGCGCTCTACGTGACGCCGCTGCGGGCCCTGAACCGGGACATGCGCGAGCGGCTCGAGTGGTGGGGCGAGACGCTCGACCTCGACGTCCAGGTGCGGCACGGCGACACGACCGACTACCGCCGGCAGAAGCAGGCGGAGGACCCGCCCGACGTCCTGGTGACGACGCCGGAGACGCTGCAGGCGATGTTCACCGGGAAGCGGCTCCGGCGGGCGATCGCCGACGTCGAGCACGTCGTCGTCGACGAGGTCCACGAGCTGGCGGCCTCGAAGCGCGGCGCTCAGCTCACGGTCGGCCTCGAGCACCTCCTGGAGCACGCCGGCCCCTTCCAGCGGATCGGCCTGTCGGCCACCGTCGGGGACCCCGAGGAGGTCGGCCGGTTCCTCACCGGCGACCGCGGGTGCCGCGTCATCCGGATCGACGCCGGCTCGAACCTCGAGGTCCGGGTCCGGGAACCCGAGATCCAGCCGGGCGACGAGGAGCTCGCGAGCGAGCTCGTCACCGACCCGGCGATCGCCAGCCACGTCCGGGCCATCGACGAGCTCGTCGCCGAACACGCGTCGACGCTGATCTTCGTCAACACCAGGCAGACCGCCGAGGGGCTCGGCTCGCGGCTGAAGGCCCACGGGACGGACGTCGGCATCCACCACGGGTCGCTGTCGAAAGCGGCGCGCGTCGACGTCGAGGACCGGTTCAAGGCCGGCGAGCTCGACGCGCTCGTGTGCACCTCCTCGATGGAGCTCGGCATCGACGTCGGCCGGATCGACCACGTCGTCCAGTACGCGAGCCCCCGGGAGGTCCGCCGACTGCTCCAGCGCGTCGGTCGGGCGGGGCACCGCCGCGACGAGGTCTCGGAGGGGACCATCGTCACGACGCGCCCGGACGACACTTTCGAGGCGCTGGCGATCGTCGACCGCGCCGAGCGGGGCGAGGTGGAGTCCGCCGGCATCCACCACGGCAGCCTCGACACCGTCGCCAACCAGGTGCCCGGGCTGCTCATGGGGTTCGGCGAGCTGTCGGCCGCGTGGGCTTACGAGATCGTCACGCGCGCCTACCCGTTCCGCGACCTCTCGGAGGAGGCGTTCAAGTCGGTGGTCCGGCAGCTGTCGGACAACCGGGTCATCTGGCTCGACGAGGAGGCAGACCGCCTCGAGAAGTCCCGGGGCACCTGGCAGTACTTCTACGCGAACCTCTCGATGATCCCCGACGAGGCGAACTACACCGTCTCGGACATGGCCTCCGGCCGCACCGTCGGGACGCTCGCCGAGCGGTTCGTCGTGACCTTCGCCGGCACTGGCGAGACGTTCGTCCAGGGCGGCGAGATGTGGCGGATCACCGAGGTGGACGACGAGGAGGAGGAGGTGACCGTCTCGCCGGTCGAGGACCCCACCGGCGAGGTGCCCTCGTGGGTCGGCGAGGAGATCCCCGTCCCCATGGAGGTCGCCCAGCACGTCGGTCGGACCCGCGGAGAGGCGCGGGAGCGGTTCGACCAGGGCCACTCGCGGACAGCGGTGGCGCGGTGGCTCACCGACCGCTTCCCCACCGACGTCCACACCGCGAGCGAGGCGCTGGCGCCGATCGAGCGGCACGAGGCGGCGATGCCGACCCACCGGCGCATCCTCGTCGAGGGGCACGGCCGCGAGATCGTCGTGAACGCCGCGTTCGGGCACACGGTCAACGAGACGCTCGGCCGGTTGCTGTCGGCACTCATCGGCCAGCGCACCGGCACCTCCGTCGCCCTGGACGTCGACCCCTACCGGATCGAACTGGAGGTCCCGAGCGGGACGACGATCGGCGACGTCGTCGGCGTCCTCGAGGGGACCGACCCCGACCACGTCGCCGACCTCATCGAGCTCAGTCTCAAGAACTCGGACACCCTGAAGTTCACCCTCGCGCAGGTCGCCGCGAAGTTCGGCGCCCTCAAGCGCTGGAAGGGGAAGGGCTCGAGCCAGAACCGCTTCGGTCGCGACCGCCTCCTCGCCGCCCTCGAGGACACGCCCATCTACGACGAGGCCGTGCGGGTGGTCCTCCACGAGGAGCTCGACGCCGAGGGCGCCGCCGCGGTGCTCCGCCGGCTCCGCGAGGGCGACCTCGAACTCGCCTCGGTGGGTGAACTGACGCCGATCGGCCAGGGCGGCCGCTCGTCCGGGAGCGAGCTCCTCTCGCCGGAGAACGCCGACGCCTCCGTCATCGAGACCGTCAGGGAGCGCATCCGGAGCGACCGGGTCCTCCTGGCCTGCCTCCACTGCAGGGAGTGGGACCGCCGCCAGCAGGTCGGCCGCGTCCCGGACCGCCCCGAGTGTCCGAACTGCGGGTCGACGCGCATCGCGGCGCTCAACCCCTGGGCGGACGAGGTCCTCGAAGCGGTCCGCGCCGACGACAGGACCCCCGAACAGGAGGAGATGACCGAGCGAGCCTACCGGGCGGCCAGCCTCGTCCAGAGCCACGGCAAGCGCGCCGTGATTGCCCTCGCAGCCCGCGGTGTCGGCCCGCGGAACGCCGCCTACGTCATCAACCGCCATCGAGAGGACGAGGACGACTTCTACCGCGACATTATCGAGCGCGAGCGCCAGTACGCGAAGACGAAGGCCTTCTGGGACTGACGACGAGATCGTCGGGGTTCCGTGACCGCCGCGCGCTCGGCGGGAGCGATTTCCGATCTCCTGGGTGCCTACTCGTCCGAGGACCGGCCCGTCCGGGATGCGAGCCACCGGATCCGCGGACTGGGTGGCTCGGTGGCAATCCCTTTCCATCACCGGCCCGTAGCTGGGGGTACGATGGTCTTGACTCCGCTCCGCCGGTCGGTGCTGCCCCCGATCGATTCGATCAAGGAGCGCCTCTTCGGGGGCTTCGCCATCTCCCACTCGACGGAGGACGAGTACGCGATGACGGTGTACTGCAGCGAGGGGGAGTTCGCCGACGTCCTCGAGGAGCTCGGGTTCTCGCGGAGCCTCTTCTCGGCCCTCAAGGTACGGTTCGACGGCAACGTCGAGGACGGTTCGTGGGTGAGACGCGGGTCGCTCCTCGCCGACGACCAGCTCCACTTGGTGACCCACCAGCGGGAGGACACGGAGGCGATCGACGTCTACGCCCACGCGGAGGATTCGAAGATCACCCACCCAGTCAAGCACTACCGCACGGTGAACTACGACGCCGAGGCGGGGGTCGATCAGTGCCGCGAGACCCTCGAGGCGTACCAGCGGCGGGCCGACAATCCACCACGGTACGAGATCCAGCCGCCGCACCACCGGTCGTGGGCCTGGGCACTGCACCTCCTCTCGTTCGTCTCCACCCCGGCGGCCGCACGCGTCGGTCGG
>SLIW01000558.1 GCA_007135435.1 Natronomonas sp. | reverse complement strand
GTCACCCCGCGGCCGATCGCCTGGATCAGCACGGTGGACGAGGAGGGGGCCGACAACCTCGCCCCGTTCAGCTCCTACAACTACGTCTCCTCGAGCCAGCCGGTCGTCCTGTTCAACACGCCGAACGCGGATCACGGTGGTCTGAAGGACACCGCCCGCAACGCCCTCGAGACGGGCGAGTTCGCCGTCAACGTCGTCACCGAGCCGCTCATGGAGGCGATGGACACGACCTCGGCGAGCCTGCCCCCCGGCGAGAGCGAGTTCGACCTCGCGGGCCTCGAACGCGCCGAGTGTCGGGTGATCGACGCGCCGCGGGTGGCCGACGCGGCGGTCACCATGGAGTGTACGCTCTACGACTCGATCGAGATCCACGACCGGATCACCATCTTCGGGGAGGTCCAGCACTTCCACGTCGACGACGACGTCCTCGTCGACGGGAAGATCGAGATGGAGCGGCTCCCGACCGTCGGCCGCCTCGGTGGTCCCTACTACACAGTCTCTGAACCCGTCGAGTTCGAGCGGCAGTTCTGAGGGATCGCCGCGCCGGCGTCTCGACGGGCCGTCCGTCACCGTCCGTCGACCTACGGGACCGAGCGATTATATCTCATCCCGTCCGACCGAGCGATTATATCCCGCCGGGTCCACCTGCCCCGCCATGCACGCGGTCGTCGTCGGTGGGGGCATCGTTGGCCTCGCGAGCGCGTACTCCCTCCGCCGTCACGGCGTCGAGGTGACCGTCCTCGAGCAGGGACGGATCGGCCACGGGAGCACGCCCCGGGCCGGGGGCGCGATCCGCGAGCAGTTCTCCACCGACGTGAGCGTCGCGCTCTCGCGGGAGAGCGTCGCCGTCTGGCGTGACTTCGCCGACCGGTTCGACGTCGACATCGACTACCGGCGCAACGGCTACCTCTTCCTCGCCCGGACCGAGGCGACGGCCGCGGCCGTCCGCGACGTCGTCGCCTTCCTCAAGGATCGAGGCGTCCCCTCGCGGTACGTCGAGGGGGATGACCTCGGCGACCACTTCCCCGGTCTGCGGACGGATCAGTTCACCGGTGGCGCTTACAGCCCCGCCGACGGCTACGCGGACACCGAGCGTGCGCTCCAGGGATACGCCCTCGCCGCGGCACGGGAGGGCGCCGCGATCCACCTCGGCAGGCGGGTGACCGACGTCCTCCGGCGGGACGGCCGCGTGATCGGGGTCGACACCGACGACGGGACCCTGGAGGCAGACGTCGTCGTGAACGCCGCGGGCGCCTGGGCGGCGAGGGTGGGAGCGCTCGCTGGCGTCGACCTGCCGATCCGCCCGGAGCGACGCCAGCTGGCCGTCGTCGAGCCCGATCGAGCGGTGATCGCCGACGCGCCGTTCGTCGCCGAGCTCGACAGCGGTACGTTCGTCCGGCCGGCGGAGAAGGTCGCGTACGTCGGGGGTCACTTCGACGGGACGGATTCCGGATCGGAATCGGGAACGGCGGAGGCTGACCCGGACGCCTACGATCGCGGTTACGACGTGCCCTGGGCCGAGACCGCCCTGTCGCGGGCGCAGGAGGTCTCGGCGGTCTTCGGCCCGGACTCGTCGATAACCGGTGGGTGGGCCGGCCTGTACGCCATGACGCCGGACCACCACCCGATCGTCGAGGAGGTCGTCCCGGGGTTCGTCGTCGCCGCCGGCTTCTCCGGCCACGGCTTCATGCAGGCGCCGGCGACGGGCCAGGTCGTCGCCGAGCTGGTCGCCGACGGAGCGGCGTCGACGGTCGACGTCTCCCGGCTCACCCTCGATCGGTTCGAACGGGGCGTGACGCTCTCGGAGACGCTGTACAGCGCGTGAACGTGGTGGTCACCGACCGCCCCGAAGACCCGGAAGCGAGCGAGGGGAACGGAACCGGGAAGTGTCCGGTCCGGGTACGAGGAGGTGTCGAACCAGCCGATGAATCTCGTCGAGCCAGTCGGACGCCTCCTCGAGCGTGGTGGCGTCATCACCGAAGCCCGGTTCCGCGAGACGGCGGCCCTCGCGTGGCCGCGGGTCGTCACCGGCTTCGCGATCATGTCCAAGCAGACCGCGGACCTCGCGATGGTCGGCATCGCCGTCGGCACGGCGGGCACCGCCGGCCTCGCGTACGCGCTCGCCTACTGGGGGATCGTCGCCATGCTCGGCCTCGGGCTGGCCGGCGGGACCATCAGCCTCGTCTCGCAGAACTACGGCGCCGACGAGCTCGAGCGCGCCTCGCTGGTCGTCAAGGCGAGCGTGCTCGTCACCATCCTCCTCGCCGTGCCGATCATGGCGGTGTTCGTCGCCGTACCCGAGCCGCTGATCGGCATCTTCGGGCCGGAACCCGCGTCGCTCGACCACGGCGTCGTCTACCTCGTCCTCGTCGCGCCCGCGGTCCTCTTCGAGATGCTCAACCTGATCGCCAGCCGGACCTACACCGGCATCGGCGACACGTACACGGAGATGGTGGTCCGGGCGACCGGGGCGGTGCTCAACGTCGTCATCAGCGCCGTCCTCATCTTCTGGTTCGGGATGGGCGTCGCCGGCGCGGCGATCGGCACGACCGTCTCGACGGGCGTCGTCACCGTCGTGCTCGGCTGGGGGATGGTCGGCCGCTCCTACGCGGGGCGGCTGGGCATGGAGCCGAGCCCGGTACCCATCTCGATCGCGGGCCCGTGGGTCGATTTCGCGCTCCTCCGGCAGCTGCTCGAGGTGGCCGCGCCGGAGATCGGCCGCCGCCTCGCCCAGGGCGTGGTCGTCTTCCCGCTCCTGTGGATCGCCGCGACGTTCGGCCCGCTGATCGTGACCGCCTTCGAGGTCGCTCGCCGGGTGCGCAGCCTCCTGAACTGCGTCAACTGGGGGCTCGGGCTCGCCTCGAGCTCGCTCGTCGGCCGTCACCTCGGCGCGGGCGATGAGGCCGAGGCCGGCGCCTACGGCGCCTCGATCGTCCGCCTCGCCATCGTCGTCTATCTCCTCCTGGCCGGCGTCGTCGTCCTGCTGGCCGAGCCGATCGCGACCCTGTTCGTCTCTGGCCCCGACGAGGTCGCCCAGACGGCCGTCTTCGTCGTGGTCAGTGCGCTCAGCGTCGTCGGCCAGGGCGTCGACGGGACCGCGACGGGGGCGCTCGTCGGCGCGGGCGACACCCGGCTGCCCTTCCTCGCGTCGCTGCTCGGCCGCTACGTCTTCGCGCTCCCGGTGGCAGCGCTCGGGCTCGTGACGCCGCTCGGGGTGGCGGGGCTCTATCTCGCGTTGCTCCTCGAGACGCACGTCCCCGGCTGGATCAACTATGGGCTGTTCCGCACCGGCCGCTGGAAGGCGGTCAGCCGGCGCTACCGATCGTCGTCGGAGGCGGGGTGAGGCCGGAGCAAGGATCGTCGGGCGCATGGCGGACGGTTGTCCACCCTCCGGGGATCCTCCGTTCGCGGTCCGAGGCTATGCGCTGCAGAAACCACCCGTCCCAGCGTGACTCAGTCGTCCGCGGGCGCCGTCTCGCCTTCCTCGCGGGCGGCCTGCAGCCGCCGTTCGGCCTCCTCGCGATCCTCGGGGTAGCCGACGTCGATGCGCCAGCCTCGGAGGCCGATGGCATCGATGGTCCGCCCGGACTGGATGAGCAGGTCGACGGCGTCCGAGAGCTCGTACTCGCCGCGGTCGGAGGGCTGGACGAGGTGGCAGGCGTGAAAGATCGCCGGCGAGAAGGTGTAGAAGCCGGTCATCACGAGGTTCGTCGGCGGGTCGTCGGGCTTCTCGACCACCTCGACGATCTCGCCGTAGTCGTTGGTGTCGCAGACCCCGTACCGCGAGGCCTCCTCGTAGGGCACCTCCTCGACGAGGAAGGCGGCGTCCGTCCGACTCTCCCGTTGCCTGCGGACGACGTCGCGGAGGTTCGCCTGGAAGATGT
>SLIW01000287.1 GCA_007135435.1 Natronomonas sp. | reverse complement strand
GGGGCTGGATGTTCCGCCGCTGATTCCGCCGCGGGAACGGCGTCGTCATCCCGAACCCGGGGACGTGCCTGCCGGGCTATCCACGACGACAGCCGGCAGCCGGGCCACCTGTCGGGGCGAGACCGATGAGCACCGTCAGGCGCCTCGTGGTCGGGGCGGAGCCCTCGTCGCTCAAGGACGATCGGATCCTGCCCGCGACCCGCATCGTCGGCGGGATCATCGCCCCGGTGTTGCTCGTGGCGTTCCTCATCCTCTATGGCCTCCCGGACCGGACGACGGCGCTGTTCGCCTGGACCATCCGGCCGGAGATGACCCCGCTGGTAATGGGCGCGGGATACGGCACCGGCGTGTACTTCTTCTACCGCGTGGTGACCATCGACGAGTGGCACCGCGTGGCCCCGGTCTTCCCCGGGATCGCGGTGTTCACCTGGTTCATGCTGGCGGCGACGCTGCTCCACTGGGAGAACTTCAACCACGCACACGTGACGTTCTGGTTCTGGACGTTCCTCTACGTGGTCGCGCCGGTCCTCGTGCCGGGGATCTGGCTGCTCAACCAGCGGACGCTCCCGGATGGACCGGTCGGCGAGGGACCGCACGTTCCCCAGGTGGTCCGATGGGCGGCCGGACTCAGCGGGGCGGCCGTCACGGTGACCGCCGTCGTCCTGTTCTTCGTCCCGGGGGTCATGATCGGCGCCTGGCCGTGGGACGTCTCCCCGCTCACGACCCGGATCCTGCTGGGGTGGTTCGCGCTCCTCGGGGTCGCGAACCTGATGGTCGCCCTGGAGACGCGGTGGAGCGTCTGGCGCATCCTGACCCAGACCACCGCCATCGGCATCGCGCTCGTGTTACTCGGCGCGATCAGGGCGTGGGGCGACTTCGATCCCGCGAGCCCGTACACGTGGGCGTTGCTCGTCGGGATGGCGCTGTACCTCCTCGCCGTCCTCGTGCTGTACGGCGTGATGGAGTCGCGCTGAACGCACCTCGCCGTGCACCTCGCACCCGGGATCACGGCCGGCTGTGCGGCCAACGACGACACGGCTAATACCGGTATCAACCTCCGAGGGTCATGAGATACTTCGTCACGGGTGCGACGGGGTTCATCGGTGGCCACCTGGTCCGGCAGCTGGTCGACCGGGACGACGAGGTGGTCGCCCTCGTCCGCTCCCCCGATGCGGCCGACTCCCTCCCGTCCGCGGTGGAGGTGGTCCAGGGCGACGTAACCGATAAGGCAAGTATGCGCGAGGGGATGAGCGGTGTGGACGGGGTTTTCCACCTGGCGGCCTGGTACCGCATCGGCGAGCGGGACCCTGCCACCGCCGAGCGGGTGAACGTCGAGGGCACGCGGAACGTACTCGAACTGATGGCGGAACTCGACGTGCCGAAAGGGGTGTACACGAGCACCCTCGCGGTGTTCTCCGATACCAACGGGGTCCTCGTCGACGAGACGTACCGCCACGAGGGGCCGCACCTCTCGGTGTACGACCGGACGAAGTGGCGGGCCCACCACGAGGTGGCCGAGCCGATGATCGACGACGGGCTACCACTCGTCGTCGTCATGCCAGGGGCGGTGTACGGCCCCGGCGACCGGGGACCGATGTGGATGCTCTGGCGGAGTTACCTGGAGGGTGAGTTGCCCATCGTCCCGAAACGGGTCGCGTACTGCTGGAGCCACGTCGAGGACACCGCCACCGCGCACCTCGGGGCGATGGATGCCGGAGTGCCGGGCGAGTCGTACATCATCGCCGGCGAGCCGTACACGCTCGAGGAGGCGTTCGAACGGGCCGAACAGCTCACCGGGATCGACGCGCCCCGCGCGATCTCGCCGGTGGTGTTCGGTCTCCTCTCGCGGCTCGTCGCGCCGTTCGAGTCGTTCCTTAGGCTGCCCCCGGAGTACACCGCGGAGTCACTCCGGCTGCTCGCCGGGGTCACGTACCTGGGGGACAACGCGAAGGCGAAACGCGAGCTGGGGATCCACCACCGTCCGTTCGAGGAGGGGCTCGCCGAGACACTCCGAGCCGAACGGGCACGACTCCGAGCGTCGGACGACTGAGGCCTCGAACCGTGCTAGCGTACGGTTATGCTCACCCGGCGTCAAGCAGTGCCACTCGAGGGTGGGTCGGGGTGACGCCGATCCGCTCCTCCATCGCTGCGCACCACCATGCAACCGGACGAACACACCACCCCACGTTCTCACTCCCCCACCGAGGGGCTGGAGCCGGATCTCGAGCTGCTTCGCGAGCTCGTCCACGGCTCGATGAGCGCCGAGTTCTCGACCGCCGCGGACGGGAAGCCCGCCACGTTCCCGCTGACCCCGTTCTTCGACGACGACCGCGACACCATCGTCCTGACCTCGCCGGTCGCCTACGCCGGCAAGGCGCGGGCCATCGAGCGTGACGACCGGGTCTCGCTCCTCCTCCACGGAGAGCGCGGCGAGTACCTCGTGACGGGCGTTGCCCGGGTCGACGACGACGTCGAGGCGAACGCCGCGTACGTCCGCCAGCTCAACGAACGCGAGCCCGCGACGCCGAAGCGGGTCGCGAACGAGGAGAAGTACGATTTCATCGACTCGCGGCTCGGGAGCGCGCTCGTCGGGTGGCTCGGCCACCGGATCGTGATCGAAATCGACCCGGTGTCGATGGTCCACGTGGGGGGTCCCTCGTCCCCCGCACGCCTGGACGTCTGGCCGGAGGTCGAGATGTATCTGGCCGAGGCGGCCCGCTACGAGCGCGCCGTCTGCACCGTCGTCGGCGAGGACGGCTACCCGGTCGCACGACCGCTCGCCTCGATCCGCATCATCGATGGCGACGCCCTCGTCGAGCCAGCGCCGGACGTCCCCCTGGCCGACGGCCAGCCGGCCTGTCTGCTCCTCCACTGGCACGACGACGCGAGCGTCAACTTCGGCCAGCGGGTGCTCCGCGGGCGGTTCCGGACCGACGGGACGTCGACCCGGTTCGTCCCGGCCAGTTCCTCCACCCTCCGCAACGACGGCATCGTGGACACCGTCCGCTTCGTCCTCGACGGTCGACGCCGCACGAGGGCCTACTTCCGGAAGCGGGCGGACGCCGACCGTGCGGCGCACCCGGGTACCCAGGACCGCTCGGGGGGAGGAACAACTCCAGCTGGTGGAGAGACAACCCCACCCGGTCCTCGAGGGGTACCGGTGGTGGGCAACACCCACCAGTTCATCAGGGACCCCAGCGGGTTCTACGCCGCGCTCCCCTCGTACGGTGATGTGGTCCGGTATCGGATCGGGTGGCACACCTGGACCGCGATCCTCCACCCCGACGACGTCGAGCGGGTGCTCGTCGGGGAGTCCCACCGGTTCCGACGGTACAACTTCGAGGACCTGGGCTTCGACTTCGTCCCCGACGGCCTGTTCTTCACCGACGGCGAGCGGTGGCGTCGCCAGCGCAGGCTCGTCCAGCCGGCGTTCGCGCCCGCGAAGGTAGCGGCGTTCTCCGGGGAGGTGGTCGCCCAGACGAACCGGACGGTCGACGGGTGGGCCGACGGCGAGATCATCGACGCCAACCGGGAGTTCTCCGAGCTCGTCCTCGAGGTCCTCACGACGACGCTGTTCGATCTCGACCTGACCGAGCGCCGCGACGTCGTGATCGAGGCGGGTCACGCCCTCGCCGATCGCGTCGATACCCGGAGCCTCTCCGCGTTCCTCCCGGCGTGGGTCCCCACACCGCGGAACCGGCGGTTCGACCGGAAGATGGCCCGCTTCGACGACCTCGTCGCCGATCTGATCGAACAGCGTCGCCGGGAGGCCGTCGACCGCCCCGACCTGCTGTCGACGCTCCTCGACTCCACCGGCGACGACGCCCTTACCGACGCGACCCTCATTGACGATGCGCCCGACGACGAGGCACTCTCCGACGACGAGGC
>SLIW01000574.1 GCA_007135435.1 Natronomonas sp. | reverse complement strand
TACCCGTTCGGGGGCGACGCGGAGGGCTCCGTCAACCTGCACGGCCGGACGCGCTACGCGTTCCCCTTCTCGCGGCTCGACCCCCGCGAGGAAGCGCTCGTGGAATGACGTGGCGGTTCGACGAGACGTTGCGAACTCCTTCCAGCCAGCTGTTCTCTCAATGTGTCACGTTGTAGAGGCAACGGGAGTGAGCGAGCGATTCGCGGCTTGCCCACAGCGAAGGTGACGCAGGCTACCGTCGTTTCAGAGCATCTCGGCGGCTTCCTCGGCGGTGAGATCGCCGCGCTCGACGGCCCCGAGGATGTCGAGGATCGCGCCGTCACCGCCGTCATCGCCGCTGGTGTGGTCGTCCGCCGCGCCGCCGTTCCGTGCGGCCACCTCGTCGAGGGTGACCTTCTCGGAGCGCCCGGTCAGCTCCGCGAGGTCGGTCCCGTCGGCGACGGCGGTCTCCTTCTTGACGCGGTAGTTACCGCCGTCGGTTCCGTGGAGATCGCCGGGGTGGAAGAAGTACCAGTCCTCGCGGTCGAATCGGGCGGCGACGCGGGGCTTCGCGCCGAAGTTCCGCGCGAACCAGACCAGCGCCTCGACCTCCTCCCCGGAGAGATAGATGGGGGCTCCGGCCGACGATTTCACCTCGATCGCGTAGAAGTCGCCGCCGTTGCCGGCCAGGACGTCCGGCAGCTCGCGCTCGGTCGCGCTCCCCGACGACGGGGCGCGCATCACCGCGAAGCCCGCCTCGTCGAGCCGGTTGACGAGCTCGCGCTCGCGGCGGTCGCCCTTGGCGTTCGAGTTCGGCATCGTCGGTGGGTGGGCGGTGGACCGTAATAAATCGGCGGCCGACGGCGGAAGTGTCGCCGACCCGCCGTCGAGGGTGCCGGTGAACCGCCTCCGTCCGGTTCGGGGAACCGTCGTCGGACCGTCGTCGGACCGTCGTCGGACCGGCTTCGAATCGTCGTCGGACCGTCTTCGACCCGTCGTCCACCGCCCGACGGCACGCGGTGACAGATCGGGTCGGGACACGGCGGCCGACGACGGGTCGGGAGACGGCACGTGACCGACTCGCACGCAAGCGAACCGTTTTTGGGAGGACCACCCCGACGGTGGGGCATGGACGACGACGAGCCACACGAGGTGGACGCGAGCGCTCCCGACCGCGGCGAGGCGGTCGCCGACGGCGGGGCGGAGGGTGCGGACGAGGTCGCCCTCGACCCGTGGGGCTCGTCGACGGTCGACGACTACCGCAAGCTCTTCGAGGAGTTCGGCATCGAGGAGTTCGACGAGGTCCTCGAGGAGGTCCCCCACCCGCACTACCTGATGCGCCGGGGCGTGATCTTCGGCCACCGCGACTACCGCCGGATCGCCGCGGCGATGCGCGAGGACGAGCCGTTCGCCGCCCTCTCGGGGTTCATGCCCACGGGTGACCCGCACGTGGGCCACAAGCTGGTCTTCGACGAGCTGATCTGGCACCAGGAGCGCGGCGGCGACGTCTACGGGCTCATCGCGGACCTCGAGGCCCACGCCGCCCGGGGGCTCTCCTGGGAGGAGATCGACGAGCACACCGAGAGCTACCTGCTGTCGCTGCTCGCGCTGGGCTTCGACCCCGAGGAGGGGACCCTCTACCGGCAGTCGACGAACCGCGAGGTCCAGGACCTCGCCTTCGAGCTCGGCACGAAGGCGAACTTCTCGGAGCTCGCGGCCATCTACGACTTCGACGGCGAGACGGAGGTCTCCTACATGCAGTCGGTCGTCACCCAGATGGCCGACATCCTCTACCCCCAGCTCGTCGAACCGCGGCCGACGGTCATCCCGGTCGGCCCCGACCAGGACCCCCACATGCGCCTCGCCCGGGACCTCGCCGCCCGGATGCGCTACTTCAAGGTGACCGAGGCGTACGCGAGCTTCGAGCTCGACGACGCCGAGCGCCCGCTCGTCGCCCGCGCGTACGAGGCCCTCGCGTCCGGCGACGACGACGCCGAGACGGACGTCCGCTGTACCGACGCGGCGGCGTGGCTCGAGGCGGAGCTCCCCGACTCGCCGGACTCCCTCGACTTGCCGGAGTCCCCCGACTCGCCGGACACCCTCGACTCGCCGGACTCTCTCGATTCGCGCCCACTCGCTGGCGCCGTCGAGAAGCTCGAGGCCGCCGGCAAGGAGCCGCTCCGGCCCCGGGTGCGGTTCTTCGACCGCAACGCGACCCCGGAGGCGTTCGAGGCGCTGATCGAGGCGGTCGCGGGCGAGAAGCGCGTCTACGAGGGCCACGTCGACAGCTTCGAGCTGGACCGCGAGGAGGCCGAGGCGCTCGCCCGCGAGGTCGAGGTGAACCACGGCGGCTACGGCTTCGTGGCCCCGTCGTCGATCTACCACCGGTTCATGACCGGGCTGACCGGCGGGAAGATGTCCTCGTCGGTGCCGGCGAGCCACATCAGCCTCCTCGACGACCCCTCCGAGGGCTACGACAAGGTGACGGCCGCCACGACGGGCGGCCGCGAGACCGCGGAGCTCCAGCGCGAGCTCGGGGGCGAGGCCGACGAGTGCCCCGTCTACGAGCTCTACGCCTACCTGCTGGCCGGCGACGACGACGAGTTCGCCGCCGAGGTCTACGAGGAGTGCGTCACCGGCCAGCGGCTCTGCGGCGACTGCAAGGAGCAGGCGGCCGAGCTCATGGAGGCGTTCCTCGCCGACCACCAGGAGAAGCGCGAGGAGGCCCGCGAGCTCCTGGCCGACCTCGATCTGGCGCTGGAGAGCGATCGGAGGTAGACCGGCGGCGAAACGTGATCGGTCGACCACAGCAGGCGACGCGCTCACGGATCCGGAATCTGTCGGGGTCTCACGATCGAGCTGTCGTTGATCTGTTAGTCCCTCGCCGGTGTGTTCAGACCGTCTCCACATCATCGGGCTCTCCACATCATCGGGCGTGTGAGGTATGCGGGTGAGCCGGGACGAAACAGCGGTCGAGACGAATAGTCGGCATTTCACGTCGTATCGATGTTCTACCGCCCGAGGGAGCCGAACGATTATGGTGTGTCAATCGGTACCATCCTCATGGATACGACACTCGACGAGATCGAGTTCCTCGCGAGCTCGCAACATCGCGTCGGGGTCCTCGAAGCGCTGATCGAGACCCCCCTCGATCGGCGCGATCTACGTGCGGCGACGGGTGCATCCTCGCCGACGATGGGTCGCGTCCTCGCTGATCTGGAGGATCGTCGCTGGATCAGCAAAGAGGGACGAACGTACGAGTTGACCGGCCTGGGCATGTTCGTCGCCACCAGGTTGGGTGCGTTCCGTGACTCGATGCGCCTCGAACACGCCGTCCGCGAGGTCTGGCCGTGGCTTCCACACGACCTCGAGGGCTTCAGCATCGAGCTATTCGCCGACGTCACGGTCTCACGGCCGGGTCCCGGGTATCCGTACCAGCCCGTCGAACGGATCACGGAACTCGTCCAGGAGGCGGGACTGATGCGGGGTTTCGGCATGGTGATGCTGAAGTCCAGCAACCTCGAGGTCTTCTTCGCCAGGTCGCTCGTCGACCTGCGGAGTGACTACGTCTACCCACCCGACGTCTTCGAGCAGATCCTCGCGTGGGATCCAGAGGCGGTCCTGGAGGCGGTACAGCATCCCAATTGCACCGTCTGGCTGCACGACGATCTCCCGCTCGACGACCGGTGTGGGATCTGTCTCTTCGACGACCACGTCAGTATCTGTTGCTACGACGGAGAGACCGGAGCCTTCCAGGCCACCATCGACACCGGGTCCCTCGAGCTGGTCGAATGGGCAGAATCGTACTACGAGCAGTTGCGGGCGGAGGCGAAACCGTTCCACGACGCAGACGATCTCGTCTCGCCTGATTCGTCTCTGTGAACCAGTTCACGTCCACCTTTCACGGTGTGAAACATT
>SLIW01000009.1 GCA_007135435.1 Natronomonas sp. | reverse complement strand
TTTCCCTGTCTTCTTTGCTTTATGACGTTAAGCTGTTTGACTACCCGATAACCTCTTCGAAAGTATACCTCACCACGTTCAAATAATGTTTACCAACGTCCCAGTAGTCCGTTGGGCCGTCGTTTGATACCAACGGACATATGTCATCAAGTGAGCACAATCCAGAGCTCCTCGCCCTGGATACCGGCGGGACGATGACCGACGCGTTCGCCGTCGACCAGCAGGGTCGATACACGGTCGGCAAGGCACAGACCACCCCCGACGACGAGTCCAGCGGCGTCGTCGACTCGTTCAACGACGCCCTCGGCAAGTGGGGGACCTCGATCGAGGCCGGGTCGGGCACCCTCCGGGGGACGGTGTACTCCGGGACGGCGATGCTCAACCGGCTCCTCGAGCGGGAGGGCGACGCCGAGATCGGCCTCATCACGAACCGTGGGTTCGAGGACACCCATCGATTTGGTCGCGGGATCCAGTCGTGGGCGGATCTCTCCTACGCGGGCCGCCTGCACGCCCGGGAACACGAACACCCCGAGCCGATCGTCGCCCGGGAGAACATCAGGGGCGTCCGCGGGCGGATCAGACTCGATGGAACGGAGATGGTCCCGCTCAACGAGCGGGAGACCTATCGAGCCATCGAGGAACTGATCGACCGGGACGTGGACATCATCTGCGTCACGCTCTTGTACTCCTATCAGAACCCCGAACACGAACAGCGGATCAAGGAGATCGCCGAGGAGATCAAGGCCGAACGGGGCCGGGACACGCCGATCTGGCTGTCCAGCGACCAGAACCCCGTGCGAGGGGAGCTGCCGCGGCTCAACAGCCTCGTCCTCGAGGGGTACGCCGTCGAACCCTCCCGCGAGCAACTGCACAACATCGAGAACGCCCTGGAGGAGCGGGGCTACGAGGCGCCGTTCAGGGTGCTCACCTCCTCGGGCGGCACGGTCGCTCCCGACCACGACTGGCTGGTCGAGACGATGATCTCGGGACCGATCGGCGGCATCTTCGGCGGCGAGTACCTCGCCGACCACCTGGAGATCGACAACCTCGTCTGCTCGGACGTCGGGGGGACGAGCTTCGACGTCGGGCTCATCACCGAGGGCCACTACCCCACCCGCTGGGACCAGTCGCTCGCGAAGTTCATGGTCAACATCCCGATGGCCGCGATGGACACGATCGGCTCGGGGACGGGGTCGTACGTCCGCGTCGATCGGGCGTCGAACCGGCTCGAGGTCGGCCCGGACAGTGCCGGCTATCTCGTCGGCGTCTCCAACGAACACGCCGACCTGGAGACGCCGACGGTGACCGACTGCACGGCCATGCTTGGGTACATCAACCCCGAGTACTTCCTGGGCGGGGACATCCCGCTGGACGTCGACCGGGCCGCGGAGTTCGTCGAGGACCACATCGCCGACCCGCTCGGCCAGGACCCGATCGAGACCGCCAGGGGCGTCCTCGACATCGTCGAGCGGAACATGACGAACGAGCTCCGGGGGATGATCCTCGGGCTGGGCTACTCGCCCGAGAACTACACGCTCGCCTCCTACGGTGGTGGCGGGCCACTCCACGCCGCCGGGTACACGCGTGCGGTGAACTTCCAGGACGTCCTGATCCCGGAGTGGGCGGCCGCCTTCTCCGCGTTCGGGTGTGCGACCGCCGACTACGCGTATCGCTACGACCAGTCGCTCGACCTGGTCATCGCGCCGGACATGAGCAACGCCGAGCAGGCCGCCGAGATCCTCACCGAGACGTTCCACGGCCTGCGCGAGCAGGCGATCGAGGCCTTCGAACGCGACAACATCGACGTCGAGGAGACGGCGTTCGAACCCGCCGTCCGGATGCAGTACGCCGGGATGCTCGACGACCTCGAGATCGTCATCCCCGACGACATGTGGGACGGCGAGATCGACGCCGGGGACCTCGACCAACTCGTCGAGACCTACGAGGAGGAGTTCGCGAAGGTGTTCAAGCGCGCCGCGAGGAGCCCGGAGCTCGGGTACATGGTCACCGTCGCCGTCGGCACCGGGATCGCGCCGTCGCCGAAGCCGTCGATCCCCGACGACGACCTCGTCGACGACGACGATCCCCCCGAGGAGGCCCACAAGGCGGGCCGCGAGATCTACTGGGACGGCGAGTGGTACGACGCCACCATCCTGGAGATGGACCACGTCCAGCCGGGGAACACCGTCACCGGCCCGGCCGTCGTCGAGGCGCCAGCCACCACCATCCTCGTCCCGCCCGGCTTCGACGCACCGCTCGACAACAACCGTATCTACCACCTCGAAGAACGATGAGCCAGGAACCACACCCGACACGAGACGTCACCGCGGAGGCACACGAACAGGTCGACCCACCGATCGGCTGGGACGGCCAGACCCTCCAGGAGATGCTCGACACCAGCGAGCGCCACCTGGAGGACACCGGCCGGTACTTCGGGCTCGACGAGCTCGAACTGAAGGCGGAGGAACCGTTCCGCTACGAGCGGATGTTCGCGCGGCTCCGCGGCGCGCTGGTCAACGCCCGCGAGACCGCCCTGCACATCAGCGCCTCGGCGATCGTCCGGGAGATCGGGGAGCTCGCGTTCCAGCTCTACACGCCCGAAGGCGACTGTATCGCCACGTCCACCGGGATCATCGTCCACGTCCATACCGGCTCGCTGGCGATCAAGTACATGATCGAGCAGGACTACGAACACGGCCGGCGCATCCAGCCGGGCGACATCTTCTGCAACAACGACAACGACATCGGGAACGTCCACACCACGGACGTCCACACGATCGTCCCGATCTTCCACGACGACGAGCTGATCGCGTGGGCAGACGGCGTCACCCACGAGGTGGACATCGGGGGCGCGACGCGCGGACACGACCAGGTGAGCAGCACCACTCGCTACGAGGACGGGCTGTACGCGACGTGTGAGAAGATCGGCGAGGACGACGAGGTCTACCAGGACTGGCGGGACCGGGCCCAGCGCGGCACCCGGACGCCGATGTTCTGGGACCTCGACGAGAAGTGCCGCCTCGCCGGCTGCCACATGATCCGGGAGGCGCTCCAGGAGATGATCGACGAGGTCGGCGTCGAGAGCTACAAGCAGTTCGCCCGCGAGGCGATCGAGGAGGGCCGCCAGACGCTCGAGTCGCGGGTCCGCGAACGGCTCTTCCCCGGGACGTACCGCGATGCGAGTTTCATGCCGGTCCCCTTCGCAGAGGAGGGCTGGAACCCGGTCTCCCAGAAGGACATGCTCAACCACCTCCCCGTGGAGATGGAGGTCGACGCCGATGGCGGCCTCGAGCTGGACATGACCGGCGCGAGCCCGCCGGGGCCGCACCCGTACAACTGCGCCGAGGGCTCGATGCAGGGCGGGCTCTGGGTGTCGCTCACCCAGTGTCTCCTCCACGACGGCAAGGTCAACGACGGGTCGTACTTCGCCGTCGACGCGAACTTCCCGGAGGGCAGCGTCGTCAACCCGCAGGACCCGAGCTACTCGTATCACACCTCCTGGGGGTCGATCATGCCGACCTACCAGGCGGTCTGGAAGAACATCTCGCGGGGCTTCTTCGCCCGCGGGTTCCGCGAGGAGGTCAACACCGGCTACAGCGAATCCGGGGACACGATCCAGGGCGGCGGCTTCAGGGAGGCGACCGACCAGTACTTCCCGGTCGCCCCGTTCGACCTCTCCTGTCAGGGGATGGGCGCGAGCGCGGTCCGGGACGGCCTCGACTACGCCTACACGATGTGGAACCCCGAGACCGACATGGGCGACATCGAGGAGTGGGAGCTCATCGAGCAGGGGCTGCCGTTCCTCAGCAGACATATCAAGCCGAACACGGCCGGCCACGGGAAGTACCGCGGTGGGTCGGGCTGGGAGACGCTCCCCATACGGGATTGAGGACAAGCGATGATGA
>SLIW01000380.1 GCA_007135435.1 Natronomonas sp. | reverse complement strand
GCCTTCACGACGTTCGTGGTCTGGTAACCGTCGCGACGCTCGCGGCCTGAATTCATCACACGTGTGCGCGCCATAGCGACGGCCGAGATGGCCGGTAGACGGCCGAGTCGGCCGGTAGACGTCTGAGACGGCCGGTGGTGGTGCCGCCCCGCCCCGGCGGTGGTGCCGCCCCGTCCCGGGGGTCGCTCCCCGGCCTCGGCCAACTCACCACCACATTTTAAGGAAAAACGTGGCATTGAGACGGCCATGTTCACCCACGAGTTCCACACGGTCGACGGCGTCGAGGTGCACTACACCGAGTGGGGAGACGAGGACGCCCCGGTCGTGGTCTGCGTCCACGGGCTCTCCAGGGTGGGTCGGGACTTCGACCCCCTCGCGCGGGCGCTGTCCGACGACTACCGGGTGCTGTGTCCGGACATGCCGGGACGGGGCCTGAGCGAGTGGGCACCAGACCGCTACGATCCGGAGTCGCTCGTCGAGCTGCTCGTGGGCTTCTACGACGACCTGGGCCTGGAGTCGACCCGCTACGTCGGGACGTCGATGGGCGGCCAGCTCGGGATCGCCCTCACGGCGGGGCCGCTGGCTGACCGCGTCGACCGCCTGGTGATCAACGACGTCGGCCCGGCGCCGGCCGACGACGAGGAGGCGGAGGAGGGCATCGACCGCATCATCGAGTACCTGACGAACCCCCCGACGTTCGACCGGTTCTCCGAGATGGAGGCGTACTTCCGGGAGGTCTACGACACGTTCAGCGACCAGACCGACGCGGAGTGGCGCCGGCTCACCCGGACCTCCTCGCGGCGGACCGACGAGGGGACGTTCACCCCGAACTACGACACGCGGATCGTCGAGCCATTGCTCACCGCCGAACCGTCGGAGGATCCCTGGGCGCTGTGGGAGGCGGTCGACGTCCCGACGCTCGTGCTCCGGGGCCGCGACTCCGACATCCTCGCCGAGGCCACCCTCGAGGAGATGCTGGAACGGAGGCCGGAAACCGAGCACCTCGAGATCGAGTGCGGCCACGCGCCGGCGCTCAACGACGACCGGCAGATCGGCGCGATCAGGTCGCTCTTCGAGGACTGAGCGGTTCCTGGTGGGGTCGGCAGCTGGCGTACCGGCGGCTGGAATCTCGGCAGACGGGCTAGCCGGGTCCTGACTACCGGCGATCTGCCTCCCGAACCCCGACCGCCCTCGGGCGGTCCTTCACTTCCACCGAGCTTGCGACGCTTTTTATATCATCGCGCACCAACCGTCGTACGTCTCCCACCGAAAACACGCGGAGACGGAACACCATGACAGACCTGCGACAGCACGCAGTCGATATACACGAACAGTTCTCCGACGCGGTCGAGGTCGACGTCGACGAGGTCGAGGCGCGCCTGGAGACGCTGGTCTCCGAGTACAAGGTCCCGATCGAGGAGGCGCGCCGGAGCGTCGTCTCGACGTACCTCGACGAGGCCGGCATCGAGCGCGACGAGATCGCCACCGGTGGCTCGAACGCGGAGGTGGACGTCGCCGACATCGACGCCCCCGAGGAGTGGGTCGACCTGACGGCGGTCGTCGTCGAGCTCTGGGAGCCGCGCGCGGACTCCATCGACCAGGTCGGCCTGCTCGGCGACGAGACGGGCACGATCAAGTTCACGAAGTGGGCCAAGAGCGACCTCCCCGAGCTCGTCGAGGGGCGGGTCTACCGCCTCGGGAACCTCGTCACCGACGAGTACGAGGGCCGTTTCTCGGTGAAGCTGAACCGGACGACCACGATCGAGGAGCTCGACGAGGAGATCGAGGTCGGCGAGGACACCACGGACGTCGAGGGGGCGCTCGTGGACATCCAGTCGGGCTCCGGGCTCATCAAGCGCTGCCCCGAGGAGGGCTGCACCCGCGTCCTGCAGAACGGCCGCTGCTCGGAGCACGGCGAGGTCGAGGGCGAGTTCGACCTCCGGATCAAGGGCGTCCTCGACGACGGCGAGGAGGTCCACGAGGTCATCTTCGACCAGGCGTCGACGGAGGACCTCACGGGCATCGACCTCGCGGAGGCCCAGGAGATGGCGATGGACGCCCTCGACACCGAGGTCGTCGTCGAGGAGATGCGCGATACCGTCCTCGGTCGGTACTACCGGGTGACCGGGCCGACCCTGGGCCGGTACGTCCTGGCGAACGAGGTCGAGACCCTCGACGGGCCGGTCGACGTCGAGAGCGTGCTGATCAAGGCGAGGTCGATCGCATGAGTGCGTCCGTCCCCACCCGCGAGGTCGCCCGCCGCGCCTTCGCGGCCGAGTTCAACGACGCCACCTACACGTTCAAGGAGTCCGACGACGACCGCGCGCCCGTCTACTCGCTGCTGCCGACCGGCGAGCGTGCCAACCGCGTGTTCGTCGTCGGGACGCTGACCGAGACCGAGGACGTCGGCGACGACGCCGAGTACTGGCGCGGTCGCATCGTCGACCCGACGGGCACGTTCTTCACCTATGCCGGCCAGTACCAGCCGGAAGCCGCCTCGACGCTCCGGGAGACCGAGACGCCGGCGTACGTCGCCGTCGTCGGCAAGCCCCGGACCTACGAGACCGACGACGGGACCGTCAACGTCTCGCTCCGGCCGGAGTCGATCACGATCGTCGACGAGAACACCCGCGACCGCTGGGTCGCCGAGGCCGCCGAGCGCACGCTCGACCGTATCGAGCGGTTCGACGTGGCCGACGAGTACGCCGCGATGGCCGACGCCGAGTACGATCCCGACCTCTCGGCGTACCGCGACCAGGTCCTCGCCGCGCTCGAGGACCTCGAGGAGGACCTCGGCGTCCCCGCACAGGCCTGACGGTCGGGCCGCTCCCTCCGACGTCCCCGCAACGGTCGGTAGCCAGGCCATCGCGCACGGAACCCAGGGGTATCGGACGCCCGCCATGCGGCGAATCGCTGGCGATATCGTCGGTCCCACGTCTGACGAACGATTAAGTAGGTGGCACGACGAGGTGTACGGTACCATGGGCAACAAGAACAAGACCATCTCCTTCCGGGTCAACGAGGACGCCTTCGAGACCCTCCGGGAGATCGCCGAGGAGCGCGACATCTCGCTCTCGGCGGTGTTCCGCGACTACGTGGACACGCTCGTCGCCCACGACGGTCAGGTGCGTGTCGTCCCCGAACACGAGCTGACCGCCGGCAGCGCCACCGACGCCGACTCGCCGGCCGAGAGCTTCCCGCCGAAGGTCGAGGTGCCAAAGAGCTTCGTCCGCGAGCACGAACGTCTGGAGCTCGAGGCGGAGCACCTCCGCGAGCAGCTCGACGAGTACAAGCGGTACGTGACGGCGCTCAGCCAGGAGCTGGAGGCCCGCGAGGACGAGGAGATCATCCAGCTCGAGGACCTCGACGGCGAGGAGACCGAGGAGGAGCCGTTCCGGCTCGGCTGACGCGCGTCCCTCTGGCTCTCCCGAATCTTCTATCCTCCCCGTTCGATCGGCACCCTCGTTCCTCGAAGCCCGAGCGAAAAGTTCGTCGTTCCGACCCCGTCCACTCGGGTCCGCCTACACCAGGTCCTCTCGCTTCCGCCGGACCTCGTCGGCCATCTCGGGACGTCCGTCGACGTCCGCCAGCCGTTCGGCCGCCTCGAGGGTCCTGACGGCGTCGTCGAGGAACGACAGGACGTCGCCGGGATAGGCGTAGAGCATGTAGTCGTCGCCCATGACGTCCACGATGGCGTCGGGTCCGAGCCCCTGGGCGCGCAGCTCGAGGAGGTAGGCGACGAACTTCTCCTCGGGACAGCCGCAGTGGGGGTGGCCCTGGCAGTCGCAGTCGAGGAAGTCCTCGGCGAACTCCAGGACGCGCTCGCGGGAGGCCTCGTCCAGCTTCGCGAGGCCCTCGCCGGAGAAGAGGATGTCCAGCGTCGCCCCGGAGAAGGCGCTCTTCGGGAAGGACG
>SLIW01000046.1 GCA_007135435.1 Natronomonas sp. | reverse complement strand
TTCCCTTCGAACACCCACGCCGCTTCGTCCGGGAGTCGGTCCGAATACGCGAGTGAATAAGCCGCGCACACCGGAGATCCCCTACAGGACGTCGGCGAAGTCGTACCACCCGGGCTCGCGGTCGACGAGCCACTCGGCGGCGTCGACCGCGCCGGCGGCGAAGACCCGCCGGGACTCCGCGCGGTGGGTCAGGGTCAGCACCTCGTCGTTGCCCGCGAGCAGCAGCTCGTGCTCGCCGCGGACGGTGCCCGCCCGTCTGACGTGGACGCCCACCTCGTGTTCCTCCCGGCGGTGCTCCCCCTCTCGGCCGTGGGTCCGCGTCAGTGCTCGCCCGGCCCGGGCGTCGTCCACGGCGTCCAGGATGGCGTTCGCCGTCCCGCTGGGCGCGTCCCGCTTGCCGCTGTGGTGGGTCTCCGTCAGCTCGACGTCGTAGTCGGGCAGCGCCTCGACGCCGGCCTCCACCACGTTCAGGAGCGCCTGGACGCCCCGGGCGAAGTTGGAGGCCTTCAGCACCGGGACCGACTCGCCCGCCGCGCGGAGCCGCGCCACGCCGTCGTCGTCGAACCCGGTGGTACCGACCACGTACGGGACGCCGGCGTCGACGACGTCCGCGACGGACTCCCGGGTGGCCCCGGGGACGGAGAAGTCGATCGCGACGTCGGCGTCCGCCAGCAACGACGGCAGCTCGCCCGCTGGGTACACCCGGACGTCCTCGACGTCGTCCTCCGAACGGGCGACCCCGACGACGTCGTGGTCGCGGCGGGCGGCCTCGGCGACCACCTCGCTCCCGGTCCGGCCGGTGGCGCCGATGACGACGACCCTCATGCGAGCTCGTCCAGGACGGCCCGCAGTCGCTCGCGGTTCTCCGGCTCGAGCGGCGACAGCGGCGACCGCATCGTCGACGAGTGGACGTCCCGGATCTCCATCGCCTCCTTGATCGGGATCGGGTTCGTCTCGACGAACAGCGTCCGGAAGAGCTCGCCCAGCTCGTACTGGAGCTCGCGGGCGCGCTCGAAGTCGCCCTCGAGCGCGGCACCGACGAGCGCGACCGTCCGCTCGGGCTCGACGTTCGCCGCCACCGAGATACACCCCGTCCCGCCCTGAGCCACGATCGGGAGCGTCAGGAAGTCGTCGCCCGAGAGCACGGTGAAGTCCTCGTCGCGGGTCCGCTCGATCACCTCGCCGATCCGGTTGAGGTCGCCGCTGGCCGCCTTGTAGCCCACGACGTTCTCGTGGCGGGCGAGCGAGACAGCGGTCTCGATGGCGACGTTGCGGCCGGTCCGGCTCGGGACGTTGTAGACGATCTGCGGGAGGTCGACCGCGTCGGCGATCGCCCGGAAGTGGTGCTCCATGCCCGCCGGCTCCGGGTTGTTGTAGTACGGCGAGATCAGGAGCAGGCCGTCGGCTCCGGCGTCGGCCGAGCGCTCGGAGAGCTCGAGGGCCTCGCGGGTGTTGTTCGAGCCCGCGCCGGCGATGACCGGCACGTCCTCGACGGCGTCGACGACCGTCTCGACGACCGCGACGTGTTCGTCGTGGGTCATGGTCGCCGACTCGCCGGTGGTGCCGACGGGCACGAGCCCGTCGACCCCGGCGGCCTCGAGCCGCCGGGCGTGCCGTCGCAGGGTGTCGTGGTCGATTCGTTCCGCGTCGTCGAACGGCGTCGTCATCGCGGGGAAGACGCCGGTGAACGTGTCGTGTGTCATGGGTCGTCGGTGGGTTGGTTCCGTGTCGGTTTCGTGGGTCGATCGGGGGTCGTCGGTGGATCGCCGTTCTTCGGTCGAACGTGCGTCCGGACGACGGTTCCGAGTGCTCGTTCGTCGATCGGCGTGGATACAGCGGCCATCGGGCGAACCCGCGGCCTGGGTCGATCCGATTGAGACCTACGACGGAGGTGCCACGTCCGCCGTAGACCCGGCTACGGAGATTTCGCTTTGCTGTCAGCTTTCGGAGAAGAGGACGAGTCGACGTGCTCGAGGTGGCAGCCGGTCGCATCGCCGAGCACGCGACGTCTCATACCCACGATGGGGACGTCGAAGGACTTAGGCGTTTTGTGTCGAACGCGGACGGGGCACCGTGCGAGCCGGAAACCATTTCATGTCCAGATACCTACGACCGTCTGGTATGCAACACACTGGCCTGAAGGCCCGGATGCTGATCGTCGGGAGCATCCTCTTCGCGTTCTACGCGCTCCTGGCGATCGTCGCCTTCGAGATGTTCGGGGTCTCCATCCCCGTGATCCTCCTGGGCACGGTCGCCTTCGCCGGCTTCCAGTACGTCGTCGGCAAGAAGGTGGCCCTCTGGAGCGCCGGCGCGGAGGACATGCCCGAGGATCGGTTCCCGGAGATCCACCGGTCGGTCGAGCGGATCGCCGAGGAGATGGACCTCGAGAAGCCGCGGCTGATGGTCGCCGACATGGGCGTGCCGAACGCCTTCGCCGTCGGCCGCCGCGGCGCCGGGGTCGTGGTCGTCTCGTCGGAGCTCATGCAGGTGCTCGACCACGACGAGCTCGAGGCGGTCCTCGCCCACGAGCTGGCGCACATCGACAACCGCGACGTCGTCATGATGGTGATGGGCCAGTCCATCGCCTCGATGCTGGGCCTCGCCGCCTACTTCGCCATCGCGTTCACCCGCGAGGGCGGCCTCGGCAACATCCTCGTGGGCTACCTCGCGTCGATCGTCGTCCAGTCGATCGCGATGGTGTTCGTCCTCGCCATCTCGCGGTACCGCGAGTACGTCGCCGACTCGGACGCCGCCGCACACGTCGGCGGCGACCCGATGGCCCGCGCGCTCGAGAAGATCGCGGCGGTCGGCAAGCAGGTCGACGTCGAGCCGAACGACAACGTGGCGGCGCTCTGCATCTTCGGCGGCGAGAAGTCCGCCTTCCAGCAGCTCTTCGCGACCCACCCGCCGATCGAGAAGCGGATCGAGGCGGTCCGCAGCGTCGAGCGTCAGTACTACTGAGCGGCGGTCGGCCGGCTTTCGTGGGCTCGACCTGGGTCCAGAGAACGGAAAAGCGATAAACCGTCCGCGGGTCATCCCCGCGTATGGAGTACCACGAGGCGGCGAACTTCCTGTTCGACCTCCGGCGGTACCCCGCGCGGACGGGGGTCGAGCCCACCCGCCTGCTCCTCGAGCACCTGGGGAACCCGGGCGAGGCGTTCCGGGTGGTGCAGGTCGCCGGCTCGAACGGGAAGGGGAGCACCGCCCGGATGCTCGAGTCCGTCCTCCGGGAGGCGGGCTACAGCGTCGGGCTGTTCACCTCGCCGCACCTCGACGACCTCCGCGAGCGGGTGCGCGTCGACGGCAGGAAGGTGACGAAGCGGGCCGTCTGCGAGTTCGTCAGGGAGGTCGAGGCGTACGTCGCCGACGAGGTCCCCGACGGGATGGCGCCGACCTTCTTCGAGTCGACGGCGGCCCTGGCGGGGTGGACCTTCGCCCGCGCCGACGTCGACGTCGGCATCTTCGAGGTGGGGATCGGGGGGAGACACGACGCGACGAGCGCGTTCGAACCGGTCGCCTCCGCCGTCACCAACGTCGGCCTCGAGCACACCGACGTCCTCGGCGACACGATCGAGGAGATCGCCACCGACAAGGCCGCCGTCGCCCCGGCGACGAACCCGCTGGTCACCGCGGCGTCAGGGGAGGCGCTCGCCGCCGTCGAGGGGGCCGTCGCCGGGCAGGGTGGAACCGGGCAGGACGGAGCCGAGCAGGATGGAAACGAGTGGGACGGAGCCGAGCAGGACGGAACCGGCGAGAACGGAACCGCAGGCGAACGATCCGGAGGCGCGATCCTCCACGTCGGGACCGACCCCGACGCCGACGTCCGCGTCGTCGACGGCGGCAGGGAGGGCCTCGAACAGGTCGTGTCGCTGTCGGCCGACGACTGGTCGGTCGACACGCGGGTCCCGCTCGTCGGG
>SLIW01000094.1 GCA_007135435.1 Natronomonas sp. | reverse complement strand
CCGCGACCGTCGCGCCCTCGACCGGCCGCTCGTCGTACTCGAGGGCCTTCCGGGCCACGATGGCGACGCTACGGCCGGGCGCCTCCTCGCGCCCCCGGCTCCCGCCGATGGCGGGCGGCTTCCCGGTCACCACCCCGGGGGTCGTCTCGCCCTCCTGCATGCTGTAGGCGTCCATCATCCACGCCATCGTCTGGGCGTCGGTGCCCATGTCGGGCGCCGGGATGTCGGTGTTCGGCCCGATGACCGCGCGGAGCTCCTCGGTGAACCGGCGGGTGAGCCGTTCGGTCTCCTCCGGCGAGAGCGCCTTGGGGTCGACGACGACGCCGCCCTTCGCGCCGCCGAACGGGAGGTCCATGACGGCGCACTTCCAGGTCATCCACATCGCGAGCCCGATGCACTCCTCGCGGGTGACCTCCGGGTGGTACCGGAGGCCGCCCTTGTGCGGCCCGCGGACGCTGTTGTGCTGGGCGCGGTAGCCCCGGAACGTCTCGACGGTGCCGTCGTCGCGCTCGATGGGGACGGTCACCTCGTGGACGGCCGAGGGCTCCTCCAGCCGCTCGACGACGTTGGGGTCGATGTCGACGAAGGTCGCCGCCCGGCGGAGCTGGTGCCGGGCGGTGGCGAGTGCCGGGTCCGCCTCCGATTCGGCGGGCGTCCCGTCCTCGCGATCGGTTCGGTCCTGTGCTGGCACCGACTCGGCGGCGCGACCTCCGGCAGACGAGAACTCGGATGACATTGAACTGGGTACGTCCCGCCATGCGCCGCCATGGATATAGTATTAATTGTAATAGGTGATTAATTCACACTCTAAGTGGTAATATGTCGGGCACTGTCGACCAGCCACGGGGGCGTACGTCTCGCCAGGCAATCGATCGCTCCCTCACGGCGGCTCCCCACGACCACGAATCGAGTCGGGGCACGGACGGGCGTCCGGCGGATTCCGCCTCGCTACCAGACACCTTTTAGCCACAGCCCGGGTAGGGAGTCCAATGACACGGATCGTCGTGGTGGACAACCACGGGCAGTTCACCCACCTCGAACACCGCGCGCTCCGGGACCTCGGCGTCGACGTGGAGATCGTCGACAACGAGACCCCTCCGGCGGAGGTCGACGCCGACGGGGTCGTCCTCTCCGGCGGCCCCGACATGGACCGGGTCGGTCGCTCCCGGGAGTACCTCGAGGGGGACGTCCCCGTACTCGGCATCTGTCTCGGCATGCAGCTCATCGCGGACGAGCTCGGCGGCACCGTCGAATCGGGCGACTACGGCGGCTACGCGGACGTCACGGTCGACATCGAGGACGACCGGGACCCGCTCGTCGGGTCGCTCGCGCCGGAGACACGGGTGTGGGCGAGCCACGCCGACGAGGTGACGTCGCTCCCCGACGGCTTCGTCCGCACGGGGCGCAGCGACGTCTGCGAGATCGAGTCGATGAGCGACGTCGACCGTGGCCTCTACGGGGTCCAGTGGCACCCCGAGGTCGCCCACACCGAGGAGGGCGACGAGGTGTTCGAGAACTTCCTCGCCATCTGCGAGGACGCCTCCTGAGGCTGCCGGCCGGGGACGCCTGTGGCGGTTGCCGGGTGAGACCCGAGGCTGCCGACCGGTGACACCTGTGGCTGTTACCTGGTGAGACCTGTGGCTGTTACCTGGTGACACCTGTGGCAGTTGGCTGCGGACGCCTCGCGGACGACGGATCAGTCGGTGACGCCGTTCGGCCGCCGCGGTCCCGACCCCTCTGACACTCGAACGGCTTCCCATCCTCGTCACGGTATGGCGATCCGAGGTAGCGGCCTCGCGCACGCTGTTCACTGTCCCGTATCGTTCGTTCGGGGTCGGGTTGACCGTCTGTGCGGTCTGGACGCCTCCGGACACAGGACCGCCGGTCTCTTATGAGGTGGCCATCTAGCGCTGACCGATGGCGAGCATCACACTCTACGAACGGCGTGGCTGTCCCTTCTGTACGAAGGTGACCGCCACGCTGGACGAGCTCGACCTCGAGTACGAGACGGTGGAGGTGCCGGCCCCCAGGAGCGAGCGCACCGAGGTGGAGTCGATCAGCGGCCAGACGGGCGTCCCGGTCCTCGTCGACGAGGACCACGGAATCGAGGGGATGGCCGAGTCCGACGACATCGTCGCCTATCTCGAGCGGACCTACGGCTGACGGGATACGACACGACGTTTCCGTATCACCGACCGTCGCGGCCGACTCAGAGACGGTCAGGACGAGAACCAGCGCGGACCGCCCGGAACGTCCCGTATCGCGTTCCCAGATACCACGCCGCGAGCACCGGCTGGAGGACGACGACGATGAGGCTCAGGAAGGCCAGCGCCAGGTACCACGCCGGGTTCGGATTCCAGGAGGTATCGGCGGCGCGGACGTAGGAGGCGTCGCGGTAGATGCCCACCGGCAGGAGGCCCGCGGCGACGGTGGTCGCGACCGCCAGGACGGTCCCGACCGCGGCCACCGTCCCGACGAGCCCGACGACGAACGCCAGCGGTCCGAGGACCGCCGCGAGCGCGACCGCGGTCCACCACCGGGCGGCCCAGGGTCCGGCCCCCGTCGCGGGCGGGACGTGCTTGAACCGGCGGTAGAGGTAGACGAGCGCGACGAGCGGGGCGGAGACGAGCAGCGCCGCCCCGGCGTAGAGCCACCGGTTCGGCTCCCAGGTGACCGCGCTACGGTTGAGCGCCCGGGCGTCGAGGAAGAGGAAGACGGGGATGCCGAGACGGATGCAGAGCGCCGCGAGCGCGACGCCCGAAAGCACCGTCCACCGGACCGCCGGGACCGGCGCGTCCGCGAGGACCGCGACGACGCCCGCGCCGACGACCACCGGGAAGACCAGCAGGAGCCGCTCGAGCCAGCGACCCCACCGCGTCGGTGGCCTCGTGACCGCCGACCTGGCGCTCACGCGGCCCGTCACGCCCCTCCTCGCTTCCCGTTCTCCGTTCCTCGCTTCCCGTTCACCGGTGCTCGCTTCCCGTTCACCGGTGCTCGTTTCCCGTTCTCCGGTCCCCGCTTCCCGTTCTCCGCTCCCCGACCCATGAGCGTGGCTGGGATCACAGCGCGTGCTTGTAGGCCTCGAGGGTCTCCTCGACGTCCTCCTCGGTGTGGGCGTACGAGACGAAGTTGGCCTCGAACTGGTTCTGGGAGACGAGGACGCCCTGTTCGAGCATCGCCGGGCGGAACAGCCGGGCGTAGCGTTCGGTCTCGGCGCGCTTCGTGTCGGTGCCACGCTTCGGACACCCACCGTAGCGCGCGCATGCGCCGTCCTGTCTGCAGCCGGCCGCACATGGATCGTCCTGCGTCGACCCTTCCGCCCTCGTGAACATCACTTTGAACATCGAGTCACAGCCGACGACGGTGTACGCGGGGGCGGCGTCGGCGACGATGTCGACGAGCCCCTTACGAATCTGTCGACCCAACTCGTTGACGTGGTCGTACACGTCGTTTTCGGCGCAGTAGCGGAGCGTCTCGAGGCCTGCGGCCATCGTCACCGGGTGCCCTGAGAACGTCCCGGCCTGGAACACGTCGCCGGCGGGGGCGAACTGCTCTATGTACTCGGTCTTGCCGCCGATCGCACCGACGGGATAGCCGCCGCCGATGACCTTGCCGAACGTCGTGATGTCGGGGTCGATATCGAACTCGCTTTGCGCGCAGCCGAGGCCGCCGACGCGAAAGCCGGTGATCACTTCGTCGAAGATCAACAGCGCACCGTGGTCGTCACAGAGCCGTCGGAGCGTCTCGTGGTAGCCGTCCTCGGGGTAGACGATACCCATATTCGCCTGCACGGGTTCGACGAGGACGGCGGCGATGTCGTCGCCGTGTTTTTCGAACGCCTCGCGGGCGGCGTCTTCGTCGTTGAACGGAACGGGGATCGTCTGCTCCGCGAACGCCTGCGGGATGCCGGCGGTAGAGGGCTTCTGT
>SLIW01000195.1 GCA_007135435.1 Natronomonas sp. | reverse complement strand
TACGACGACCCCGAGTCGTTTAGTCCGGACCGGTGGAACGACGACGGGATCGAGCGCCCGGAGTACGCGTACTTCCCCTTCGGTGGAGGTCCGCGGCACTGCATCGGGATGCGCTTCGCCATGCTCGAGATGCAACTCGTCGTCGCGACGGTCGTCCGGGAGTTCGACCTGACGCTCCTGAGCGACCCAGACCCGGCGTTCTCCCCCGGCGTGACGCTCCGGCCGGAGGCGAACGTGCGGGTTCGGGTCCGCCGACGATCGTCGGCTCCCTGACCGCCGGACTGTGAGCGCCGACCGAAGTCCGTTCCCTGTCCATCGGCGCCGTCGTCGACGGCCCCGTGGTGGACCGCTCGGCCATGCGACCGTGACCGCCACAGCAACATCGCGAGATCGCCCCACGAGTCCCTCGATGTCGTCATCGGTCACGGGTTTTCGACGCTGATGATTGCCAGTGAGCTACGCGAATCGGGCAAGCGAGTGTCCCCGAGACGCACAGCTGTCTTACTGCTCGGGAGCGGAGTACCACCAATGCACCCGTCACGGCCCCGGTCCACCGACGTCTGGGGATTCCTGTTCTTCTCCCACGGCTGGACCTGGGTGTTCTGGGGCGTCCTCGTCGTGACTGGCTGGAATCCGTTCGCTTTTCCGGGGATCGTTTTCCTGGTCATCGGCGGGGTCGGACCGATGCTCGGTGGCATCGTGATGAGTTGGCTCGTCGGGGGCCGCACCGAACTCCGCGACCTCGGACGACGGATCCTCGATCCACGGCTCGTCCCTGCTCGCTGGTGGCTCGTCGTCGTCGGACTCGTTCCGGTGATCACGGCGCTCGCAGCCGTGATCGCGGTGGGCGTTACACCTACGGCCCAACCGGTCGCTCTCGGCGAGGCCCGGGAGCTGTTCGCGAATCCGACGGCGTTACTCCTGACTGCTGGATTCATCCTGGTGTTCGGCCCGCTCCCGGAGGAGATCGGCTGGCGTGGATTCCTCCTCGACCGCCTACAGCTCCGGTGGACCGCCCTCACGGCGAGTCTGCTGGTCGGCGTGGCGTGGCTCGCCTGGCACGCCCCGCTGTTCGCGATGGCCGGGTACTACGCCGCCGTCGGCGGTGCACCGCCGCTCCTCCCGTTCGCGACGGGGATCGTCGTCGTCTCGATCCTCTACACCTGGATCCACAACAACGCCGATCGGAGTGTCCTCGCAGCGATCCTGTTCCACTTCGTGCAGAACTTCGTCGGGCAGGTCTTCGACCTGGCTCCCGAGACGAGGGCCATCCAGGCCGTTCTGTTCGTCGTGGTCGCGGCGATCGTCGTGATCGTGTGGGGGCCTCGACAGTTGCGGAGAAGTGGTCTACGCCCGCGGCCAGTCACCGGGCGTCCCCCCGAGACGTGAGGGGGAATGTCCGTCACGGTGGGCGGAGACTGTCGTCGCCCCGCTCCGGCTCGCCCTCAACGGTTCCGGAGCTCGTCGAGCGCGACGATGATGTAGAGGATTCCCACCAGCCGGGTCACCGGATAGCACCACGCCTTCCACCTGCATCGCTCGGCGTCAGCGTACGCGAACTCGGCGGCTTGGTCGACGAACACTCGCGGATAGAGAAGTGCCACCAGCCCGACGATCCCGAGGGATGTCTTGAACGTCGAGACCGAGTCGCCACCTCGCCACGCGAGCCACAGGAAGAACAGCCCTTCCGCGCGGGCGAACGGGACGACCCACGACTTCCGAGCGCACTCCTCGGGGTTCTCGAGGGCGAACCGCTCGGCGCTCTCGAGGAACTCCTCCGGTGTGAGGATCTCGACGAGGCCGACAGCCAGGAGGAATTTCCTGAACATACTTCCGTATACGCAGGACGCCCGAAAAAGAATCGGTCTCTCTTCGCTTTCGCTCAACCGGTCGCCACGTGCCACCCGGGAACGTGATGATTCATCCCTCGCCGAGACGAGATCCGTCCATGGACGATGGACTGAACGCGATCCTGAGCGGATTCCTCGCGTTCGTCGTGGCGACCATTGCAGTAACTCTGTGCGATACTGGACGGAGCCGCATCGACGTGCTGACGATCGGCGGCGTGACAGGCGGGGCGGTCGCCCTCGCTGTCTGGCTCGCAGGGCGGCGGAGAAGTCGGCACAGCGTTCGGGAGGTTCTCTGACCGATCGACCATCCGACTCACGGCCGTCCTCTCCAGGCCATCCGTCACTCCGGCAACCGCACGGGCTCGAACTGTCGAAGTCCGTAGAACGTGAGCACGACCGCGCCGAGGCCGCTCAGGAGGACCCCGACGACCAGCAGGTCACCGACGATCGGGATCCGTCCGACCACCTGCAGAAGAACGACGACGAGGACGACGCCGATAGCCGTGGCCACGCCACCCTCGGAGAGGTTCAGTCGCTGGCCGACGAGGTACCCCCAGGCGATGACACCGTAGGCGATGGTCAGGAGCCCCACGAGGAGTCCGAGGATGCTCACCGGGATGAGGACCAGCGTGAACGCCATGAAGACGAATACAGATAGGAACGTCACGAAGAGCAGTCCTCCGACGGTGAGGCTGACGACCGCGTGTTCGCGCGTCGCGGTGGCGACGTTCTCCAGGAGCGTCGGTCGTCTCCGGGTGAGCACTGCTCCCACGAGCGCCAGCAGCAGTGCCGTGAGCACGATTGGTGCGTACGCGGCGACTGGGTCGGGTTCGGCGGGCGTCACGTCGACGGTCGTCCGGTCGGCGATGAGTGCCCCCTCGGCCAGGCGTTCGGTCCCGGCGACGTACAGCAACTCCCCGTCGATCGCGGCGTCGTCCTCCACGACCAGTACCCCGGAGAGTTGCGTGACGTCGCCCGTCACCGACCCCTCGACGGTGAGCTCACCACCGATGACGAAGACTGGCCCGGGGATGTCGGCGTCGACCGGGACCGTGACGGTGGCATCCCCGACGATCAACGCCCCGCGGTGGTCCGTCATCTCGTGGTCGCCCTCCATGATGAATTCGGCCGTCTCGACCTCGGCGCCACCCACAGAGAGCATGAGCAGCGCGATGATCAACAGCGGGATGAGCTCCAGGTTCACGACGCCGGGTCACCTCGGGCGAGGACACTCGCGCGATGGACGTATAGCAGTACCGGCAGGGAGACGGCGAACAGGAGCGCGAGCGCGTTCACGTATCGCAGGTGCGCCAGTAGCGACAGGCCCACGCCCTCGGAGTACAGCGCCAGGGCGGTGCTGGCGAACGTCGCGAGCCAGCCGGCGATGCCGACACCGAGCGCCGTGTGCGTGCCGACGGTCTCGGGCGTCGAGAGGTCCGGCCAGAGCGCGAAGTTCAGCGTCGTGTAGAAGCTGACGGCGAGCACGTAGAACATCGGCAAGAGCAGCGGTGGCGTCGAGTCCGGTCCGAAACGGAGGTGGAAGACGTACTGGAGGTGCGTGAAGGCGAACAGGCCGAACACCCAGAGGAACAGCCACTTGCGATCGAAGTTCGTGTACAGCACGCCCGCGGCGAGCGCCCCGACGACGTGCATCACCGCGATGAACAGCCGTGTGTCCAGTTCGGGTGATTGCCACGACGTGTAGATGTATATCGGCGTCTCGATGATTCGCAGGAAGCCGAGGCTGTCGATGAAGAACACGCCGAACATCAACACGACAAGCCCCCAGAAGGTGACGCTCGTGGTCCGGACCGCCTCTGGCCGGCAGAACCTGCCGACTCCGAACTGCTCGTGTTGGCGGGCGAGCGCATCGACGATCGCGAACCGCTTGACAGAGAGGACACCGAGCACGAGCACGGCGGGTACCATGGCGATCGCCATGACGGCGCTGAACTCCTCGATCCGCCACTCGACCGGGTACAGCGCCGCGACGAAGAACGAGAGCCCGGCGACGATCGCCGCGACGTAGCCCCGATCGCGGACAGGGATAAAATCGATCATGAAGCTGAACGTCACCGGGATCCCCAGCCCGAGCGTCAGTGACGTGACCACGACCCAGCCCACGAATTGCTCGGATGTACTCACGGACGGGGCGACGATCGTCAGCGCCAGCTGGACGGCGATGACGACGAAGAGGAGTCGGAACTTGACGATGAGGTCGGTACTCCAGCCACGACGGTCCATCACGATGCCGCTCACGACCGCCACGACGAGTGTGAACAGCGCGAGGGCGCCCATTACGACCGACACGTCCCCGGGAGCCATCCCGACGTTCCGCGTCCCGAGGTCGATCAACCCTAGCTGGACGAAGGTGAGGTTGTAGTAGTAGCCGGCCGTGAGCGCGGCGATGTAGATAAGATAGCCAGTGACGGGAGTCCACTGGCGTTCACGGACGAGTTCGAAGAGCTTCATCGAGGTGGTGGCGTCACGTGAAACATCGGCCAGTCAGCGACTGATCTCCGGACGGTGCGCAGATCCGTCCGTGCTGTCTTCACCGCACTTCGTCACTCGTGAATCGCCTCGGGGTCGTCACCGCTCCTCGTCATCCGTGAATCGCCTGAGGGTGATGTACAGGACGACGAACATAGTGACGAAAACGACCAGCCCCTGTATCGCCTTGCTCGTCCGACTCTTCTCGCCGACCTCAGGCTCGTCAGCTCCGGGCGGTTCTTCGTCGGCGGCTTCGACGGGCGCTTCGGTCGTTCCGTCGACAGCCTCGAGGATGGGCTCACGGAGCGGCGACTCCATGCCCGCACGGACCGCCTCCTCGACGAGCTGGTGCACGAGTGGATGTTCCAGATCGATATCGTGTTTCATCGGTGTCTCCCTCCACGGGGTTTCGTTCGTGCCGCGCGACAATAATCCTCCCCCGGAACGCCGGCTGCATCGGCAGGACATCGGGTGCCGAAGTCCTCACCTCGCCGTCGGTTCGGCCGCCGTCGCTCTGCTCGCTAACCTACTCTCGGAGGCGACCGTCTCGACGCCGGGACTGTAGAGGTGATGCGGTTCGGTGTCTGGAGACGCGAACCCGTTCGCCCTGAAGAGCTCGTCCGTGTCGATCTCGACGTCGACGTCGGACAGTGGCCACGGTTCGTGATCGATCGTGGCGAAGCGGACCCGTCCGTCGAGGTCCTCGGTGTAGTAGCGATACCGCTCGGTGAGGAAGTGGGCGCGTGTTCCCGGCTCGGCGTGAAACCGTTCGCCGGTCGGTTCGTACCTCGCCCGTAGGTGGACCGGTCTGGCACCGGGGTGGCGACGACGGCTCGTGAACTGGATCTCACCGTCGTCCTCGACGAGGTCGATCGCGGCGTAGTAGTACGGGAGGTGGTGGAAGAGACGGGCACCGAGGACAGCCAGGATCCCCTCCGCGTCCAGGCTGAAGAAGTAGACGCCCGGAACGTCGTCGTGGACGACGTAGGTCCGGAGATTGAGCTCCGGGAGCCGGAGCCCGGTGCCGGCTGGAAACACCCGGGGTCGTACATCGACGTTCGTGAACGGGACGACCGACAGCCACGCCTCCCCATCGAAGGTATCGAGTTCGAGCGCGTCGGGGAGGTGGGACTCGACGATGGCTGGCTCGACCGGCCAGTTGGCGAAGAGGACGTGCCGCCAGCCCATGTGGAGGGAAACGACCATCTCGGTGTCGCGCTACCGCGTCCCGACACAATACTGTACCGCCGGAATCGTTCGCGTCGATCGATCGCCTGTACGAGACCGCACCGGACGAGAGGGACTTCTCACGGCCTGCCAGCCACTGTCGCTCCCCTCGCTGGGTGGGTGTCCGCGGCGAACAGTACCGGCCAGATTTCCCGCTTCAAGGGCAAGCAGATCGTCGAAATACCGGACTAGGTGACCACGATCACGACCGCGGAGACGGCGACGAGAACCACGTGGAACGCGGCGTGCGCGACCATCGCCGTCTCGAGCGAGTGCCGCCAGAACAGCCATCCGAGACCGATCCCGACGAGCGCGTTCAGGAGGACGGTCCGGACGATCAGTGCGGTCGTCAGTCCGAACGCCGACGCCAGTGCCGGGAGGTGGCCGACGCCGAAGACGACCGCGCTCGCGACGATCGCGGTCCACATCATCAACGGGGATGGCATCTCCTCGGTCCCGCCGAGCCTCCTCCGTCCCCACCAGAGCACGAACGCGATCGGAGCCATAACTCCCCAGCGGAGCAGCAGTTCTTCCGTGATCCCCCCGTAGAAGAGCCGCATCGGGATCGATTCGACGAGCTCGCTCAGTGCCTCGGTGCCGGTCGGTGTTTCGTCGACGGGGAGCTGGGTGAACTGCGCGAACGCCAGGTCGAGAACGACAACGACGATGAACAGTCCGGCACCGACCGCGACCGCGATAGGGAGTGATGCACGGAAGCTCTTCCAGTTGGGATCACGGCCGGAGGCCCACTCGAAGACGTGGGAGTGGAGACCGATCCGCGGCGCGGTGGCAGTCCCGACCACGACGAACACGGCGAGGAGGACGGTCGAGTTCGCCGCCGCGAGCAGGACGAGTGTCGGGTACGAGAGCACCGCCAGTTCCGGGATCTCACGCAGGGTCGGGACGGCGTAGACCGCGAGCGCCACGACGCCGACCATCCCGAGCGCGAACAGCGCAAGGGCACCCCGAGCGGATGATCGCCACCCCGATGGCCTGTCGGACATCACGTCACCCGTCGTTCAGCGGTGGCAAGTAGGTACTGGCGGCGATCAAGCGACGATACGTACCTTTCGGTGGTCGATCAAACGGGGGTGACGGAAGATACGTTTGATATCCTACAGAACTGGGTTTCCGCAAAGGACTATGCCCACGGCCCAACTCTCCAGCGATATGCCGTCGACGGACGTCCACCGGATCGGGATCGTGACGGGCGAGGTCGCGCCCGACCTGTCGGACGACGGCCAGAAGCTGCAGTCGGTGCTGCAGGCGAGGGGCTTCGACGTCGAGCCGGTCGTCTGGGACGAGTCCAGCGTGGAGTGGGCGACGTACGACGTGCTGGTCGTTCGGTCCTGCTGGCATTACCACATCAGACCCGCCCAGTTCCGAGCGTGGCTCGAGACGGTCGACGCCCTCGACGTGGTGGTGCTCAATCCGCCGAACGTGTGTCGATGGAACATGCACAAGTTCTACCTCCGGGAACTGGAGGAGGCCGGCGTCCCTGTCATCCCCACCGAGTACGTCGACCGTGGATCGGACGTCGACCTCGATGCGCTCCTCGAACGGCGTGGGTGGACGGACGCCGTCGTCAAGCCGGCGGTGGGCACGAGCGCCGACGGGGTCTGGCGGGTGACGGCGCCGGTGGGATCGGACGCGATCGGGAGGTTCCAGGACCACCGTTCGAAAGCCGACCTGCTCGTCCAGCGGTTCGTCCCCGAGATCGCCCGGGGAGAGCTGTCGTTCGTCTTCTTCGGCGGCGCGTACTGCCACGCCTTTCGGAGCGTTCCGACGACGGGGGATTTCAGAGCGCACCCCAATTTCGGTGGGACGGTCGAGCCCCTGGATCCGGCACCCGGACTCGAAGTCCAGGCTCGCGAGGTGGTGTCGTCGGCCTGCGACCTCCGCTCGATGGATCCGGCGTCGCTCGCGTATGCACGTGTGGACGGGGTCGAGCTCGCCGGCGAATTCACACTGATGGAACTGGAGCTCATCGAGCCGTACCTCGGCATCGGCATGAGCGACGGGGCCCTCGACCCGTTCGCCGAGACGATCGTGACAACACTGCGCAGGCGCACGAACGCGCCACGGGGATCGTGAACGACCGTGCAGGACGAGACCCTTCCACCGATCGGGTTCGGGACGTACGACCTCGACCCGGACGTCTGTACCGCCGCGGTGACCGCGGCGCTGGACGTCGGGTATCGGCACGTAGATACGGCGGAGATGTACGAGAACCAGGCCGCCGTCGGTCGTGCGATCGAGCGGGCCGCCGTCGATCGGGACGACGTGTTCGTCGCGACCAAGATCCACTCGCGGAACCTCGCCCACGACGACGTCGTCGAGCACGCCCGGGCGAGCCGGGAGCGCCTCGGCGTCGAGGTGATCGACCTGCTGTACGTCCACTGGCCGATCCGGGCGTACGACCCCGAGGAGACCCTCGGCGCGTTCGACGAGCTCTGCGACCGGGGCGAGATCCGACACGTCGGCGTCTCCAACTTCACGCCCGCCCTCCTCGAGGAAGCGATAGACGTCCTCGACGCACCGCTGTTCGCCCACCAGGTCGAGTGTCACCCGCTCCTCCAGCAGGACGAGTTGCGCCGCTACGCCGAGGACGACGGCCACTACCTCGTCGCCTACTCCCCGCTCGCGAAGGGGCGCGTGATGGAGGTGCCCGAACTCGTGGAGATCGCGGCCGAGTACGGGACGACCCCCGCGCAGGTCGCGCTCGCGTGGCTCCAGTCGAAGGCGCACGTCGTGCCGATCCCCCGATCGTCGTCGGAACGGCACATCGGGGAGAACTACGAGGCGTGTGGGGTGGCCCTCGACGAGTCGGCGATCGACACGATCGACCGGATCGACCGAACTGACAGGCAGGTCGACTTCTCGGGAGCTCCCTGGAACCAGGGGTGACCGTTCGGCTCCGGTGGCCGACCCGGGGATGGTGCCGATGGGCTGTCACCAGCGACCGGATTCGGGGGGTGAGGATAACGAAAGTGCGTCCCTCACAGGTCTCGGACCCGGACCGGGTGCAGGCCGACTCGCCTTCGATCCCCCCTCGAACGAATCGCTGAAACGCCGGTTTTAGCCTTCCGTACCTCTACGTTCCCGCTCCAGGAAATGCCAGTGACAGACCTGGATAATCGTCACATGGCTACGAATATCTCACGACGGTGTTTCCTCGCCGGGGTCGGTGGAGCTACTGCTGTTGGGGCCACACCGCCCGGGGTGACCGCTTCCAGTTCGACGGATACCGAACCGGAGGACGCCTCCGAGATACAGACGTTCGTCGACGCGACCGTCGAGCGTACCCTCGACGAACACGGTGCGACGGGGGCGACTGTCTCGGTCGTCCACGATGGTGAGGTCGCCGCACTGGGCGGGTACGGGACCGGCTTCTTCGACGGGTCCGAACCGATCGATCCGGAGTTGACGCCGTTCCGGATCGGCTCCATCGCGAAGACGATCACGTACACGGCCGCGATGCAGCGGGTCGATCGGGACGCGATCGACCCGGAGGAGGACGTCACCACGTACCTCGACTCCGTCTCGGTGGCGGAGGACATCGACGAGCCGGTCACCCTCGCGCACCTGGCCACCCACACGGCCGGCTTCGATACCGGGGCGGTGGGCATCACACGCGATCTCGATCAGCTCCGACCCCTGGACGAGACGCTCGAACGGCCGCGACCGGCACGACTCCGACCGCCGGGATCGCTTCCCACCTACACGAACTACGCGACGGCGCTCACCGGCCAGGTGATCGAGGACGAGACGGGGAGGCGGTTCGGGGAGTACGTCCGGGAGGAACTCTTCGAGCCGCTGGGGATGACCAGGAGCACCGTCGAACCGCCCCCGGACGACACCGGCGACCTGGCGGACAGCTTCCGGTCGGAGGTCTCCGACTTCTCACAGGTCCCGCCCGCCGGCGGGATGCTCTCGACGGCCGGAGACATGGGCCGGTTCATGCTCGCGCTCCTCACCGACGGGGCGACCGCGTCCGGGCGTATCTTGACGCCGTCGGCGACCGCCGAGCTGTTCGAGCAGTGGTACACGCCCCACGACGCCCTCGCGGGGGCCGGCTTCGGCTTCTGGCGGCAGTACCGGGGCGACACCGTCCTGGTCCACCACGGCGGCGGCATCGGGACGTTCCGGGGGCAACTGCTCATGGTCCCCGCGCTCGATCTCGGGGTCTTCGTCGCGTACCACGGTGGGGGCGAGCAGTTCGGCGGGCAGAACGCCTACCGGGCACTGGAGGACTTCGTCGACTCGTTCCTCGAGCGGTTCGTCCCTGTCGAGAGACCAGACATTCCGTCCACGGGCGAGGCGAACCCCGATCACGCGGGCGTCTACGTCGACCTGAACCTCCAGGAGACCTCGCAGTACACCAAGCTCCTCGGGATCGGGGATTCGCCCCCGGAACGCGTGGGGGTGGACGACGACGGGTTCCTCACGACCGACGGAGGCGAGCACCGCTGGGTCCGGACGGACCCGGGTGTCTACCTGCGGGCCGACGGGGCGGAACGGCTCGTGGTCGAAGAGACCGACGACGGGACGTACCTCTTCCGTGGAGGGGCCTCGCTGCGGACGTATCGGAAGGTGGGGCGCCACGAGGAACCGATGGTCCAGGCGGCGCTGCTGGGCGCGTCGATCCTGGTCCTGCTCTCGGGCGTCGTGGGGTGGCCAGTAGCTGCGGGCTGGCGACGCTACCGGGAGACCGGCTCGCCGACGCCGACGTCGCTCTCGCGTGCCCGGTGGGCGGTCGGGGCGGCGGTCGGCTTCCTCGGGCTGTTCGTACTCGGCCTGGTGACGCTCGTGGTCTCCGGGGGCATCTTCTGGCCCCCCTGGTGGCTCCCCCTCGTGTTCGTCCCACCGGTGTTGGCCGCCGGAGCGACCGTCGTCGCCGGCGGGTACGCGATCGTGGCCTGGCGCGAGGGGAGCTGGACACCGATTGAACGCCTCCATTACACGGCGGTGGTCGGTGCACTCGTCGCGGTCCTGTGGCTCCTCTACTACTGGAACCTCCTCGGCCGCCCACTCATCTGATTTGTCCTCACGCTGCTTCCCGTACGCTCACGTCTATGATCTGTCCCTACGCGGATTCCCAGGGCACGACGACCGAGCGTCATCGAGCTCGCCTCACCCTCGCTCGACGTCGACGACGTCCAGCGAGTCGTCGATCGTGAGCCGTATCGACTCGTCGTCGCCGGTGAAGGTGAACGTGACCGCGAGCGGTTCGACCGAGTGGACCTCCTCGTCGTAGTGGTGGAAGAGCTCGAGGAACGCCTCGCGCTGTGGATGGAGCGGGTTGAGGCCGTGGTCGATGAGGAAGGCCCGGAGCTCGAGGTTCGTCAACAGCTTGTTCGAGTACACCGACTCGAGGTCGTAGACGCAGTTCGTACACCGGGCGCGGTACATGACGCCGTAGCGGTTGTCGCAGGTGTCGCACCGACCGTCACCAGCGTCGTGATTCCGGCAGATGGCGGCCGATTCGACGAGCTGCGCCGAACACCGGGGACAGATGCCGCTCGCTGCCGTCACGGTCTCGGCGTTGGTCCACCGGGAGGCCGTCAGGAACACCTCCGCGGGGGTCCGCCCGGCGATGCCCGCCGGTGGGAGGTGCATGTAGTAGAGCCGCTCGCGATCCTCGGGGATGGTCGTGGCGTCCCGGTCTGCCGCCCCGCCGTAGATCCCCTCGCACGATGGACAGTAGACGCCGACCTGCTCCTCGCGGTAGTCCATCTCGATCGGCTCCGTGCCACAGAGGTGACAGCGCCACTCGATGGACGTCGGTTCGATGTCGGGTGATTCGGTGACCGCCCCGGAGAGGACGGCCTGAATGATCCGTTCGCCCGGGCGACCCAGCTGGTAGCCGTCGTCGGTCCGCTCGACGAAATGTCCGGTGAGCTGATCCAGGTGGTAGTTGAACTTGCCGGAGTCCGCGACCTCGATCGCCTTCCGGAGGTCGCTGAACCGGACCGGTCCGTCGGCCTCGGCGAGCTCCTGGAGGATGGTGATCCGGAGCTCGTTGCCGAGGAGGCTGAACGCCTCGTCGGGCGAGAGGACCCCCGTTTCCGCGCCGTCCGATCCCGGTGGCATACGCGGTGGAATGGACCGACCCCCCTATAATCCCCTCCCCATCGTTCGGCGCGACAGGCGACCGGTCCCTCCCCGAGCCTCCCCCGACGGCAGGGACGGTCCCGAGCAGCGCGGGGAGACTTTATGACGATGCGGACCAACGGACCAGACCGACCAGGTATGGACTTCGAGCGGCGGATCGCGGCCACACAGCTCCCGAACACGCTCGGGGACGCCCCGGTGATGACGAAGGAGGACTTCGCGCGGGAGGCCCGCGAGGCGAGCGCGCCACTGCGTTTCGCGACGAGTCAATCCGGGGTCCCGGCGCCGGTCGCCACCCCGACGCACGTGGGCCGCATCTGCGCCGATGCCCTCCGCGTCGCTGGACTCACCACGGACGACGTCCACCTCAACCTCGCCGCCCCTGCCCCGCACGCCTCCGCGTGGTCGGCGAACCGGGGGCTCGCCAGGCTCGGCGCGCGGTCGCTCAATCGGAACTTCACCGACTGGGAGCGCCCGATCGAGGAGGGCGTGGCATCGACGGCAACGGTCGTCTCCTCCATCCCGGGGAAGGCCCTCGATGTGGCCGACGAGGTCGAGCGTTCGCACGGGCCTCCGACCGAGGTCTTCCCCTCGTTGGACGTGGGGCTGTTCTCGGGCCAGCTCCTCCGACCGGGCGTCCGCACCGAGCTGGCGTCCCGCTGGGGCCTCGAGACGACCCGCGAGTTCTACGGCTCCTCGGAGGCGTTCCTGGTGGCAGCGGCGACCGACGACTCGCGGCGGCTCGTCCCCCTGTTGAACCACCACGTCCTGGAGATCGAGGTGGACGGCGATATCGTGGACGTCAGGGACGTCGAGACGCCGACCGAGGGCTCGATCCTGATCACCGACCCGGCGCGCTCCGCGGTGACGCTTCAGCGGTACCGACAAGGTGACTGGGTTCGCGTGCACCCCGACGACCCCCTCCCGCGGATCACGCCGCTGGGTCGTTCCGACGACGCGATCGATCTCGACGGCGCCCTGCTCCACCCGGCGGACCTCTTCGACGCGATCGGCGAGGTCTTCCCGGACGAACCGACCACGGTCGTCTACGTCCACGACGCCGACCCCCCGACGACGGTGGAGGTGTTCGTCGAGGGCGCCGTCGACCCGCGGACGGACGAGCTCCACGAGGCGCTCCTCGCCCGGCAACCGGCCCTCGGCCACGCGATCGGTGACGCCCCGGGCGAGCGGATCGAGGTCTCACCGGTCGCCGACCTCGGCGAACTGTCGTTCCTGACCGAAGACGGGTTGAAATCCCAGCTGATCGTCTTCGAGTCGGCGGCGAACGCGTAGGGGAGCGCTTCGGCAGGTTCGTCGAGTTCCGACGGAATCGGCCGTCACGACACCGTCGGCGCGGTCAATAGACGACCAGACGTACCTGTGATATCCCCGCGTCTTCGGCGATCCGTTCCAGTCTGGAGAGTAACCGCTGGCGGATCGATGCGTCGGCCGTGTCGGGGTCCACGAAGACCGCCCCCAGGGACGTGCCGACCAGGAAGATGACCCCCCAGCCGCGGATCGTCCGCCGTTCCTCCGCCACGATCACCCGGGGCTCCTCCCGCTCCATCCACGCGGCGATGTCGGCCGTCCCCGCGACGTCGTCCGAGATCCCCCGGTGATCGCGATCCCGGTTCCGGAGCGCGGCCGCCTGGATCTCCGCCAGTCGATCGACGTCCGCGTTCGTCCCGCGGCGGACGGTCGTCATCCATCCGGCGCGACCGTCCGGGGGGTCGTTTCTCCCGCGGTGGGTCCAGGCCGGGTGGACGCGGGAGGACCGTCGGTGGAGCCCTGTTCGGGATCACCGACGTCGATGACGATGGCGGGGCTCGTCGGGGCGTAGAGATCCATCTCGAGTCCCTTCGACGAGTAGTGCGTCCCGACCACCTCGACGAGCCCGGCCGCGCGGAGCTTCCTGATGTGGTAGGCGACGTTCTGAACGGACGTTCCGACGCATTCTGCCAGGTCAGCGGCATTGGTGGGTTCCTCACCGAGCACGTGCAGGATCGCCCGTCGTTTGTCCGATGATAGTGTCTCGAGGAGGCGACCAGCCTCGTCCAGGGGGACCACGTCCGGAGTGCCTGCCGGGAGACGGTCGGTATCCGGGGGATCGTTGAGTTGATCGATCGAGACCATCGTAGCGTACTCCAGCGGGGGACCGGCCTTAATTGTAATCAGAATTATATTTCTGTAGGGTCGATTACCGAAATTCTCTTCACCAGGATCGGCTCATCGGCACTCGAACCGTTCGCTGTCAGTTCGCTGCTATTTCGATTTTGGTTGGCTGTCAGTTAGCACTCCTTGGTACCTCGAGAGTAAAATGGGCGCTTGAGCAAACGAGGGGTCTTTGGGCTGTTCGTTCGCAGTGCGAGATACACAGCGTATGGACCCTGACGCGGATCTCAGAGCGATAACCACGATCGTCGTCGCTGGATTTTTGCTCCCGCTTTTCGGTGCCGTCCTCCTCCACGACGTGTTCTCGCTGTACGTCTCGGGCCGCCAGTACATGGCCCTCGCCGCCGCCGGACTCTGTCTCATCGCCTGGGGGGTCCTCGCGGTACTGGATCCGGATCGTCCGAACTTCGTCTTCGCGACCGTGGTCTTCCCGTGGATCCTGGCGCTCCTGCTCGGGATCGTGTTGACAATCGTGGGTCCGCATCTCGATGGGGTGACGTACGTCATCGTGGGGGTGGAGGATCTGTTCTACTACGCGGCTGCGATAATGTTCGCCGGGCTGGGGGCAGTGGCCCTCCACCGCGGTTTCCAACGGCTCTGGGAGGAACTGGATCGGGTTCCCGAACTCCACATCGTCGCGGCGAGCGTGGTGGGGCTG
>SLIW01000398.1 GCA_007135435.1 Natronomonas sp. | reverse complement strand
TCCCGGAGTCGTTCGAGGATCGTGGTCAGTGATGGGATCATTGTCGTGGTTCGGTCGGGTGTGCGATGTCGATGTGTGGTCGTTCGGTCGGGTGTGCGATGTCGATGTATGGTCGTTCGGTCTGTCGATGTGTGGTCGTTCGGTCGGTCGATGTGTGGTCGTTCGGTCGTCGGCGTATGGGCGTGCGGTCGATCGGTGTTTGGTCGGTCGTTGGTCGGTTTGACTGGCCATCTGAGCGAGATATCCGCCGCGAATCCGGGCAGTCGTCAGCTGTCCGGGTTCGACACGGACGGTGGACGGGCCACGGCGGGACGAACCGGGGCCGGCCGTCACTGGCAGCGACGGCGCGGTTGGCTGCTAGCCGTCACAGCGGCAGCAGCGGCGACGGCCACAACAGGAACAGGGACAGGGACAACGACACACGGCGGACGCGGCGGCTCCTCGACCGGGAGCGGAGGCACGCTCCCGACGTCGGCTGGCCGACGTGCCGGGGTGGCCGTGTGTCATTCTACCACGACCGTGGGCTGGGACGATATAGAAAGTGTCGGTCCGCGGAACCCGGGTGGAGGCCGCCGGCTACTCGTTCCCGGGTGCGACCCCAGGACACCGGCTCGCCGCACCGACCTCGGCCACCGGTTCGTAGCGCGACGTCACTCGTCGTCGTCGTCGCCGTAGATGTCCCGGACCTGCTCCTCGTACTCCCCGAGGACGTTCCGGCGCTTGATCTTCATCGACGGCGTCAGGAGGTCGTTGGCTGGCGTCCACTCGATCGGGACGAGTCGGAACTCCTTGATCTGCTCCGACGTCGAGAGCGACTCGTTGACCCGGGCGACCTCCTCGCCGATGAACTCGCGGACCCGCCCGTCCGCGATCAGTGCCTCGGGATCCTCCGGGAGGTCGATGCCCTCGTCGTCGGCCCACTCGCGGACCGTCTCCAGGTTGGGGACGAACAGCGCGGCGACGAACGGCTGGCCGTCGCCGATCACCATCGCCTGGTCGATGCGGCCGGAGGTCGCGAACTCGCCCTCGATCGGTTCCGGCGCGACGTTCTTGCCGGTGTCCAGCACCAGGATGTTCTTCAGCCGGTCGTGGAAGATCAGGTAGCCGTCGTCGCTCTCCTCGATGATGTCGCCGGTCCGGAACCACCCATCGTCGGTGAACGCCTCCGCCGTCGCGTCCGGTCGGTTCCAGTAGCCCTCGGTCACGTTGGGCCCGCGTACGTGGAGCTCGCCGATCGGTCCCTGGGCGTCCGCCCGCTGGTCCTCCGAGACGACCGCGTCGTCGAGCCGAACCTCGACGTTCGACAGCGGCGGGCCGAGCGTCCCGGCGCGACTGTCCTCGAGGGGGTTCGCGGAGACGACCGGGGCGGTCTCTGTCAGGCCGTAGCCCTCGAGGATGGGGATGCCCATCCCGTCGAAGAGCTGGGCGAGCCGCTTCGAGAGGCTCCCGCCGCCGCTGATGAAGAAGTCGATGTTCCCGCCCATCTTCTCGCGAACCTTCGAGAAGACCAGCGCGTCGAAGAGCTTGTAGCGGAGCCGCAGCCCGATACCGGGGTCGTCGGTCGTCGACCAATCCCGGGCGGTGCCGACCGCCCGGCCGAAGACCGCGTCGGGCGCCTCGGAGCGGAGGTTGTCGTAGATCCGCTCGTAGACGCGCGGCACCGATGCGGCGGTGTTCGGCTGGACCACGGCGATGTCCTCGGCGACGGTGTCGGTCGACTCGGCGTAGGCCACCGTCGCCCCGGAGCCCAGCATGGTGAAGTGACCGACGAGCCGCTCGAAGACGTGCGCCAGCGGGAGGAAGGACAGCGACCGGGTGTTCTCGTCGACCACGGGCATCTCGGGGTCCTTGTCCGGCCGCGGCCCGACCCGCTTCCGGAGGCCGTTGATGTTCGCCCGGAAGTTGCCGTGGGTCAGCTCGACCCCCTTCGGCTTGCCCGTCGTCCCGGAGGTGTAGATGAGCGACGCGAGGTCCGAGAGCGCCCGCTCGTCGAGCCACGACTCGTAGGCCTCGGCGTCGAAGGTCTCCTCGCCGCGACGGTAGACCTCTGCGAGGGTGTGGACGTCGTCGCGGTCGGCGTACCCGTCGTGCTCGTCCATGACGACCACGAACGAGAGGTCCAGTTCGTCCTCGACCGCCAGCACGCGCTCGAGCAGGTCGGCGTTCTCGACGACGACGCCGCTCGCGCCCGGGTCGTCGAGGAGGTACTGCACCTGCTCGGTGGACGACTCGGTGTACACGGTGGTGACGACGCCCCCGGCCGCCAGGATCCCGAGGTCTGCCTGGGCCCACTCCATCCGCGTGTCGGCGTAGATGCCGACCCTGGTGTCCGCCTCGACGCCGAGGTCCCTGAACCCGGCCGCGAGGTTGTGGACGATGTCCTGCAGTTCGGCGTACGTCAGCGTGGCGTACTCCCCGTCGGGCGCCGCCGGCACGACCTCCGGAGATAAGGAACGGTCGTAGATCCCGCCCTTGTACCACTGGGCCTCGCGGTTGGCGTGGCGGGTAGCGCTCTCCTCGATCAGTCTCGGGATCGTGTTCTCACCGACCACCTCGTCCTCGTACTCCACCTCGGCCTGGAGCCAGGTGGGTTTCTGGGTGTGGCTCGACATGCGCTCTGATCGGTCGGTCGTGGCGCGTCCATATTAAAGCAGGGCCTCGGTATACCGGTGGTCCTGGGGAGATACGGGCTCGCTCCGTTCGATTGACGGGCTCGCTTCGTTCGATCGATGGGTTCGGTCGGTTCGATCGACGGGTTCGGTCGGTTCGATCGACCAGCATCGGATACGCACATCCGTGGGTCGGATTTGTAGGGTCTCCTGTCCGATTCGATAGGGATCGATTGAGCTCACAGAAGGGATCGATCGAGAACTCAGACGTTCGATAGTGAGGGGTGACGGATCAGAGAGGGCAAGTTAGCGGATTCAAGAGGGCACGTCAGGGATCGATTGACACAGCACGCCAAGCAGTGACAGCAGGCACGATGTTGGGGAAAATTACTCTGGGAAAATTCTCTTGTAACCGTCGGCGACGATTCTGCGCCATATAGTTCGCCGGGGCGAGGGTTCGATCGGCGGCCTGAATCACCGCCGGCCGGGATCACTCGATGTCGATCCGGTGTCTGCCCTCGTCGTCCTCGTCCGCGTCCTCGGTGGTCTCCTCCGTGGGGAGGCGGACCTCCAGGACACCGTTGCGGTAGGACGCCTCGATCTCGTCGACCAGGACGGTCCCGGGGATCCGGACGCGATCGTGGACGCGCCGGCTGCGGGCGCTCACGACCTGCTCACCGCCGCTCTCGGTGACGTGCTCGGCGGCGATCGTCAACTCCCCGTCGTCCTCGTCGAACCGGAGGTCGATCTCGTCCCGGTCGAATCCCGGGAGATCGACGCGGACGACGAACGCGTCGTCCTCCGCCTCCAGGTGGAGGTTCGTCGCCCCGAGCCCGACGCTCGCGGCGACGTCGAAGCCGGCGTTCAGCATCGACCGTCGCATCTGCTCGAACAGGCGATCCATCTCGTCGAACGGAGTCATCCGCATCATGATCGACTCTATATTACGACGTGAGAGGAGATAAATATACAATAATATGTGATATCACGTGTATCTAGCTCCGCCAGTGGACGAGCGTTCGGTCTACGACTCGTCCACCATCGAACGGACCAGGGACGTGGGGGTACCGGAGGAAAGGGGTAGCGGAGGGGTCGACGGCCGGAGGATCGATCCACGGCTGGACGGTCGGACGGGCACGTGGGGAGCGCAACCGACTTGTCGTCGCACCGTGACACCCGAGGCGTGTACGGAGCCATCCCGTTCGCAGTCGCGCCGGGCGCCTGGCGGTACGCCGCCGTGCCTCTGGCGCTCGCCCTGCCGGCGCTCGTCCTCTCCGTACCCGTGGCCGTCGCCTGTGCGCTCGCCGGGGTCGGGATCCTGTGGTTCCACCGCGATCCCGCCCGGTCGACGCCGTCGACCGGGTTCGTCGCCCCGGCCGACGGTCGCGTCTCGGTCGTCCGCGAAGAGGGTGACCGCGTCCGCGTGGGCGTCTTCATGAACGTCACCGACGTCCACGTCAACCGCGCGCCCGCGCCGTGTACGGTCGCGGACGTCGAGCACACCCCCGGCCGGCACCTCCCCGCGTTCTCCAAGGACTCCGACCGGAACGAGCGCGTCACCCTCGACTGCGGCGACTTCGAGGTGTCCCTGATCGCCGGCGCCGTCGCCCGGCGCATCCACCCGTACGTCGAGCCGGGCGACGCCCTCGAACGCGGCGACCGGATCGGCCACATCTCGTTCGGCTCCCGCGCCGACGTCCTCCTCCCGGGAGGGTACGACCTCGGGGACGTCCGCGTCGAGCGGGGTCAGCGGGTCCGTGCTGGCGAGACGCTCATCGTCGAGTGAGTCACTCGTACCGTCGTGCTCGAGTGAGTCACTCGTACTGTGGTGCTCGTCTCATCCTGCGTGATCTTGCTCTCGAGAATACGCGAGGGGTACCCGAAGCGCTAACTTCAGACCACCTATGTTAATCGTCTGACAGGCTCAGCGACGTTTCAGCTACTCGCTCGGAAAGTATCTTCACGATCTCCTCAGCTGCAGTCCCGTCCCCGTAGGGGGTCGGCTTCTGCCCAACGTCCTGGGTCGTCGAGAGTTCCTCGCCGATCGCCGCTCGATCCGCCCCCACCAGCACGTTCCACCCGCATTCGACGGTCTCTACCCACTCCGTCTCCTCGCGCATCGTCACACAGCGCGTATCGAGGAAGAAGGCCTCCTTCTGGACCCCTCCCGAGTCGGTCGCGACCCGTTCGGCGGCGTCGAGCAGCCGGACGAAGTCCAGGTAGCCGACGGGATCGATGATCGTGAGCGCCGACGTGGCCCGTTCCCAGAGGTCGAACTCCTCGAGGCGGTGCTTCGTGCGAGGGTGGATCGGGAGGACGACCGGGAGCGGTGCGTCCGACAGCCCCTCGACGATCGCCTCGAGTCGGTCGGGATCGTCGGTATTGCCCGCCCGGTGGACCGTCGCGAGGACGAACTCGCCCTCGGCGAGTCCCAGTCGGTCGAGGACGTCAGACCGCCCGACGGCGACGTCGCGGGCCCACAGGATGGCGTCGTACATCACGTCGCCGGGGACGTGGACGCCCTCGGTGATCCCCTCCAGGGCGAGCGTCTCCGCCGCGGAGTCACTCGGTGCGAACAGCAGGTCCGACGCGTGGTCGGTCAGCACGCGGTTGATCTCCTCGGGCATGTCGCGGTTGTAGCTCCGGAGGCCCGCTTCGACGTGGGCCACCTGTGGATCCATCTTCGAGGCGGCGATCGCGCCGGCGAGTGTCGAGTTCGTATCGCCGTAGAGCAAGACGACGTCGGGGCCCGCGGATTCGACGACCTCCTCGATCCCCTCGATCATCGCCGCGGTCTGCCGACCGTGGGTCCCGGAGCCGACGCCGAGGTTGCTGTCGGGTTCGGGGATCCCGAGCTCGTCGAAGAAGACGTCCGAGAGTTCTTCGTCGTAGTGTTGGCCGGTGTGGAGGAGGACCTCCTCGTGGTCGACTCGCAGTTCGCGGGAGACGGCGAACGCTTTGACGAATTGCGGTCTCGCGCCGACGATCGAGACGACGTTCATGTGGCTGTCCCACCCAGCTCGTAGATCTGCTCGAGTATGTACTCCGTCACGTCGATCTTGTCGTCGATGAGCCGCTCGCGTTTCTCCTGCCACCGCTCCTTGGTGGTCGGATCGGCGAGCAGTTCGCGGATGAGCTCCATCGCCTCGGTCTCGTCCGAGCGCGAGTAGACCAGCCCGTACTCCGCTTCCAGCTCGAGGAAGTTGCCCATGTCGCTCTCCCCCGCGAACGAGTTGAACCGGACGGCGGGCGTCCCGAGGATCGCCGCCTCGGTCGCCATGGTCTGTGAGTCACCGGCGTACAGGTCCGCGTAGTAGAGCAGGTCGTGGATCCGTTCGGGTGGGATCGGGAGCCGGTACGATTCGAACTCCTCGGGGAGTGGACTCTCGCTGGTGATGTACACGTCGCCGTGCTCCGCGAGGAGGGAGACGAGCCGTCGTTTTGCCCCCGGGGAGAGCCCGTTGTGACCGACGTCGTGGTGGGCCCCCCACGAGACGAAGCGGACCACCGAATACCGATCGTCCGGCTCCACGCCGTGCTCCCGGATCGAGTCGGGGTCGGGCTCGAACCGATCGGGGTGGAGGTACGCGAGTTCGTGGTAGCCGTCGTATCGGACCTGGTTCTCGCCGATATCCACACCGAAGTTCGCCGGCGTACAGACCCGGTCGGTGAACGGGTGGGTCAGCTTCGACGCCAGGTGGGCCGGTTCACTGTCGTTGAACACGATCTTCGGACAGCCGACGATCCGAGCGGCGTGGGCGGCCGGGGGACTCGCGACACTCAGGATCACGTCCGGATCGTACGACCGAGCGATTCTGATGGTTCGAAACTCACGCTTCAACCACTCGGTGATGAGCGAGAACTTCCTCGTACCCATCGCCGACAACGGCGTGTGATCGATCTCGTAGCGGTCGAGGAGGGTGGTGGTGATCTCCTTGTCCCTCGAGAGCACGAAGGTGTCGTGACCTGCGGCTTCGAGTTCGGCGATCGCGTGCTTGAACAGGTGAACGTGGGCCGGATGGTTGATATCGAATAGTACCTTCATGCGTCTCCGTCCAGCCGCTGTCCGTCCCGTGGAGCTCTCGTCTCGCAGTGGTTCGACGCGGTACTCATCGGTGACGTCGGTCTCGACGTCCCCAGAGACCGCCGATTCGACATCCAGTTGCGATCCTCCTCGCCCTTGGACGGACCCCACCGTGCCCGATCTGCTCGATCGCCGACGATCGGAACACGGCACCCTCGATGCGGTTCCTGGTGACTCGGAGCGGTCCGGGCTTCGACGATCGATCCCCCCGTCGGTCTCGATCCGGAGTGGTTCCACACCTCCCGACCGCCCGACCGGAACCATCGCGTCGGCCACCACCGGGTTCCCCCGTATCCGAACCCCCGCATTCGCCCGGGTGAGATGGTTGGGTACGTCGCTCGGGGTCGCAATGGTCGAACCGTCCTCGGTCACGTATACAGGTTCGACGGAGGTACGCATCATCGCGTTCGACTCGTCCATAGAGTCCGCTCCGTTTTTTGCAGACACGACGCTTGGTTATACACAGACACGACGCTTCGTTAGGCACCGTCTAGTCGAGTAAGGGCGGGGGTGGGCAGGTCGTTTCGAGATCCGACCATGAAACTCGAAGCCGTGCGTGAGGAGACGGTATCTGCCGATCGCCCGGAGAGTAGGGATGACGCTAACGCAGCGACATCCCGGGGGTGTCGAGGGACGTCGGTGTTCAATAGGATTCTCTCCTGGAGAAGTGGTTTCCGTCCTCGAATCGCTCGACGTTACACCGACTCACACGGGGATGGTGCACGGACTCACACGGGGATGGTGCACGGACTCACACGGGGATGTTGAACGTTCTCGCACGGTGATCTTGAAGTGAACGGAGACGCTGGCCGAGGGTCAACGGGACCCGGCTGCCCTAACCGCGAATGAACACCTCGACCGATCCTCCGTCCCTCGACAGCAACTGCGCCGTCCTGCTCCGGAGAAGTGATGATTCGTCATGAAGAGCACCGTTCGTTTCGGGCTAGACGCCCGGTGATACCCCTAGGGGCCGTCCAGGGCGGTCGCGAGTCCGGGCTCGGTTCGGTCGACGGTCCGGCTGGAGAAACGCCGAGATGCTCGCTAGGGGATTTGAACCCCTGTCATCGGCTCGAAAGGCCGATATGATTGGCCGGGCTACACCAAGCGAGCGACGTCTGTGGGTCGGCCGGCTGGCGTTATAAAATTGTCTTTACGCAACACGGCCAGGACCGGGTCGAAACGAGCGGGTACGCTCCCGAAAGCACCCCGGTCCAGATCGACGAGTTCAGGGACACGAACGCGGGTGCTCCGCTCCCTCGAGCATCACCGCGTTACACGTCGAAGACGACGTAAGCCCGCCACCCCGACGACGTCTCCTCGAGGACCATCTCCGAGTAGGTCACGGCCTTGATCTCGCGGGCGTCGACGGCGTCGAACGGGACGCCCCGCAGCGTCGCCTCGAGCGTCCACTCGCCGTCCTCGCGGATCGAGACGTCGTGGTCGGTGGGCAGCACTTCACGTGCGTCGCGGAGGTAGATGAGTTCGTCCAGGTAGTCGAAGAGCAAGGCCTCGCGCGACTCCGCTCGCACCTCGACGGAGAGGGGGTCGCCGACGTCGTCCGGGATGGCGTCGCAGTGTGCGGCGGTGAGACCGGCTGCGACGTTCGCGAACGTCTCGGCCAGGTCGTCCCCGGTGGCCTCGACGGCCACGTCCGCCGTGTGCGGCCGGAGCTCGAAGCTCATCGTCCGACCGGAGTCGGGCTGCGGACGAAAAGCTTCCGGGGGTCGCCGGCCACCTTCCGGGGTTCGCCGGCCACCTTCCGGGGGGCGTCGGCCACCTTCCGGGGGGCGTCGGCCACCCCTCCGGAGCGCCACGTTGCGCCACGTGGCGGTACGTGCAGGCACGTGGCGTCGCGGAGCGTCGACGGGCCGTCGCTATCCGGCGGTTGCACGGGTCGGTGGAGTTATATTCGCCGGCGCTCTAGCTCGTGCCAGTGAGTGTCACCATCGACACCCGCGTCGTGGACACCGGCGACGACGAGTTCGTCGAGGAGGCCTGGGAGCTGAAGGAGCGGATCAGGCGCGAGGAGGGCGTGCTCCGGCAGCGACGTGGCTTCTTCACCGACGCCTACCGCCGGGCGAAGGTGTACGCGATCGTCGAACCGGGCTTCGACGGGGATCGGCTGGTGGGTTTCTCGGCGACGCGGCGCGACGGCTACATCCTCTTCCTGGCGGTCGCCCCCGAGTACCGCGGCGAGGGGCTCGGCAGCCAGCTCGTCGCGGCGGTCGCCGACGACCACAGCACCGTCACCTGCCACGCCCGCGTGACGAACGAGGAGGCCCTGGCGTTCTACGACCGCCTCGGCTTCGAGATCGTCCGCCGCGTCGACAACTATTACGAGGACCGCGGCGACGCCTACTATCTCCGCCTCGGCGACGGCGGCCTCGCCTCGAAACTGTCGCGGTTCATGCCCGGCTCGTAGCGTCCGCGGTCTCGGATACTGACTCGTCCCGAGGAGGTGGCCGGACGCGCAGTCGCTCAGCAGTCGGTCAGCAGTCGCCCAACAGTCGCCCGGCAGCGCCCAGCAGTCGGTCAGCAGTCGCCCAACAGTCGCTCAGCAGTCGCCCGGCTGTCGCCCGGCAGTCGACGCCACCGTCACGTCCCGTGGAGACGGAAACGCTTTTTCGCGGGTGCGCCGAAGGCGTCCCATGGACGGTCGCACCCGCCGGTACCTCCGCGGCCGGTTCGGTGACCACTACCGGCGCACGGAGGTGGCTCCCCCCGTCGCCGCCAACGAGCGCGAGTGGGGCTACATCCCCTGGAGCGAGGCCGGGACGACTATGGTCCGACACCACTCCTTCCTCGACCTCGTCGGGGGTGGCGATCTCGGTGACTTCCTCGCCGGCGAGCGCCCGCGGCACGTCTACTTCTCCGCGGGTCGCTACGACGACCCCGGCGCCGACAGCATGGGACGGAAGGGGTGGCGGGGCTCGGACCTCATCTTCGACCTGGACGCCGACCACCTGCCCGGCGTCGACCCCGAGACCACCAGCTACGCGGACATGCTCTCGGAGTGCAAGGCGGCTCTCCTCCAGCTCCTGGACCTCCTGGAGGCCGACTTCGGCTTCGAGGACCCGACGGTCGTCTTCTCCGGCGGCCGCGGCTACCACGTCCACGTCCGCGACCCGGACGTCCTCGAGCTGGATCGGCGGGCCCGCCGGCAGGTGGTCGACTACCTCCTCGGCGAGGGCGTCGCCTTCGAGGACGTGGTGGCGACCGAGACCGTCGCCGGCAGCGCCGGGCGCTCCTCGCCGGCCCGCAAGCGGTCCCTCCCGGACGGGGGCTGGGCAGGCCGAACGCGCGAGCGGCTCGTCTCGTTCGTCGACGAGCTCCTCGCGATGGAGGAGTCGGAGGCCCTCGAGCGCCTCCAGACGTTCGAGGGGATCGGCGAGGGCAAGGCCACGGCGGCGCTGAACGCCGCCCGGACCAACCGCGACGAGCTCGTCGCGGGCAACATCGACGTCCACCCGGCGGTCTACAGCGTCGCGGGCCTGCTCTTCGAGGAGGTCCGCCGCGAGCAGTCGGCCCCGGTCGACGAGCCGGTGACGACCGACGTGAACCGCCTGATCCGCCTCCCCGGGAGCCTCCACGGGGGGACCGGGCTGCAGGTCCAGCGGATCGACCGCGACGCGGTGGCGTCGTTCGACCCCCTCGTCGACGCGGTCGCGGGGACGTTCGAGGGCAACGAGATCACCGTCGACGTCCGTGAGCCGACGACCGTCGAGCTCGGCGGGGAAACCTTTAGGCTCTCGGAGGGAGTGGGTTCGCTACCCGAGTACGTGGGCGTGTTCGCGATGGCCCGCGGACACGCGCGCAAGGCCGCAGAATGAACCTCGACGAGCTCCAGTCCGTGCAGGCGCGGGAACGGCAGTCGAGCGACCTCCAGCACCTCCGGGCGTCCTTCTACGCGGAGGTCGGCGAGTACATCCGCGAGCTCGACGAGGAGCGGGCACGGGCGCTCGAGCGCGCGGACGACCCCTTCTCCTCGCCGGAGGTCCGGCGGCTGACCGACGACATCGAGACGGCGGAGGCGACCGTCGAGGCCATCTACGAGCGCCGCGTCGGCAAGGTCGTCAAGAAGGCGTCCATCGCCGCGGCGGACATGCCGGTCGACGCCGACGGCCTCACCCAGGAGGAGGAGGTCCTCTTCGGCGACCTCGTCGACCGCATCGAGCGGAACCGCGAGACCGTCCTCTCGGTGCTCGAGGGCGAGGGCCCCTCAGTGTCGGTGCTCCACGGCGAGGCCCAGGGGGCGGCTTCCGGGCACGCCGGGACGGACGGGCCCGGCGAGACGGACGGCGACTCGTCGACGGAAGCGGCATCCGGGCGCGCCGACGGAACGCCAGGTCACGAGGAGCAGGTTCGGGACCGCGACCAGGGAGCGGTTCGGGACCGCGACCAGGGAGAGGTTTGGGACCGTGACCGGGGAGAGGTTCAAGGTCCTGACCAGGACCGGGAGCGGGATGTGGAACCGGTACCCCCCGACGAGCCGCCAGGGGACGCCGGACCACGCGCGGACGCCAATCCGCCGGATGACGCCACAGCCGTGGGAGGTGCCGACGAGACGACCGCCCCACGAGACCGGGTCGATGCAGCGGACCTCATGGGGGGTGGTGCGACCGAGGGTGCCACCACGTCGACCGGGGTCCGGGAGAGCGGTGACGTCGACCACGTCGGGGACGACCCCCTCGCGGCGGGGGAGGTTCCGGGGACTGCCGACGCGTCGACGGCGACGGGGGAGCGCCAGGAGACGGAGGGATCGAACGTCGCGGACGCGCCGGTATCCGGGCAAGACGCCACGGATACGACAGCCGACCCCTCACGATCGGACCGTGGCGGCAGCGGCGTCGACCGGACGACCGTCCGCATCACCGCGGACGTCGGGGAGGTGGTCGGCGCGGACGACCGGGACTACCATCTCGGCTCGGAGGACGTCGTGACGCTCCCGGCGCCGAACGCCGAGGTGCTCGTCGCCAAGGACGCCGCGGAGCGTCTAGACTAGGAACGACCTGATCGTCTCGTTGAACGCGTCAGGCCGCTCGAGCATGGGCATGTGTGCCGCGTCGGTCACCGTCCGGTACTCGCAGTCGGGGAGCTCGTCGGCCAGGTACTCGTGGTACGCGGGCGGCGTCAGGCGGTCGCGCTCGCCGCAGACGGCGAGCGCCGGGACGGCCACCTCCTGGAGCCGGTCGCGGACGTCGAAGGCGTCGCAGGTCTCGAAGTCCCGCAGGGTGACCTCGCGGCCCGTCCGACGGAGCCCCGCCTCGGAGTGCGCGACGAGGTCCGCGTCCGGCTCGGCGAAGAACATCCCCTCGGCGTGCAGCCACTCTACGGCAGCGTCGAAGTCGTCCGCGAGCTGTTCGAGGAGCGCGTCGTCCACGCCGAGCTTCGCGCCGGTGTCACAGAGGACGAGCCCCTCCAGCGGGAGGTCCCGTTCGAGGGCCACCCACAGCGAGACCGCCCCGCCCATGGAGTGGCCACAGAGGACGGTCGCGTCGGTCGCCTCGCAAGTGGCGACGACGTCGTCGGCGTAGGCGTCGAGCGTCGCCGTCCCGGCGGGGACGTCGACTTCGACTTCGACGTCGACGTCGTCGCTGTCGCCGTGGCCCGAGAGGTCGACCGCCACCGCCGGCGGTCCCCGCCGATCGCCGTACTGGTGCACCCACACCTGGTGATTCCCGCCCGCCCCGTGGACGTAACAGACGGTCGGGCCGGCGCCGTAGTCCGTTCGACGGTAGGCCGTCTCACGCCCGTCGTGGCCGACCCGCTCGGTCGCGCTCATGACCCGAGGCACGGACCGCCGCCCGATAAACGCCGGGTTCGGGGAGTATCTCGCCTGGCACGGGTCGGGCGACGAGTCGGGTCCCATCGGCGACGGTGTCCCCCGACGCGTCAGTGGTGGAGCCAGCGGGGCCGACGGTGCTGGGCCCCGGGCACACCTCGGTGCCGACGCGTGCCGATCGACCGGGATCGGAGGCCGGTAACTGGACCGCGCACCGGGCGGCGAATCGCCTCGGATCTCCCCGATCATTGAAGCGAACCGCAATCACACCAAAAGCGAGGTAGAACACGCCGTCCACCGATTTTGAGAGAAATATTTAAATATGAGAATGACTAACTACGAGTTAGTATGAACGGTTACTCACAGTCGGTTCGCGACGACGACGGATCCCCGCTCCGTCGCTACGAGTACGACGAGGAGACCCTGCTGGTTGCCGATCTCGGCGCCGTCGAGGGCACCGTCGACCTGGTCGACGGAACGGCCATCGTGGTCACCGGCGGCGATCAGTACGAGTTCGACGTCCCCGCGGGCACCTCCCGTGCTATTATGAACAACGGTATCGTCACCATCGAGGTGGAGGACACCCGATGAAGCTGACCGTCAAACCACTCAAACAGAAGGACGCCGGCCGGGGGCTCGCCGCCGTCGACCGGGCGGCCATGGACGACCTCGACCTCGAGAACGGCGACTACATCGTCATCGACGGCGGGGAGTCCCGCGCGGTCGCCCGCGTCTGGCCGGGCTACCCCGAGGACCAGGGCCGCGGCGTCGTCCGCATCGACGGCCGGCTTCGCCAGGAGGCGGACGTCGGCATCGACGACACCGTGAGCGTCGAGCCCGCCGACGTCAACCCCGCCAAGGAGGTCACCGTCGCCCTTCCGCAGAACCTCCGCATCCGCGGGAACATCGGACCCCACATCCGCGACAAGCTCGCCGGACAGGCGGTCACGACCGGCCAGAACGTCCCCTTCTCGCTTGGCCTCGGCCCCCTGGCCTCCAGCAGTGGCCAGCGCATCCCGCTGAAGATCGCCGACACCGACCCCACCGGGACGGTCGTGGTCACCGACTCGACGGAGATCACCGTCAGCGAGAAGCCCGCCGAGCAGATCGCCGAGTCGATGGGCGTCGCCGGCGCGGCCGCGGCGCCGTCGGTGACCTACGAGGACATCGGCGGCCTCGACGCCGAGCTCGAGCAGGTCCGCGAGATGATCGAGTTGCCGATGCGGCATCCCGAGCTGTTCCAGCAGCTCGGCATCGAACCCCCGAAGGGGGTGCTGCTCCACGGCCCACCGGGGACGGGCAAGACGCTGATGGCCAAGGCCGTCGCCAACGAGATCGACGCCCACTTCTCCGACATCTCCGGGCCGGAGATCATGTCGAAGTACTACGGCGAGTCCGAGGAGCAGCTCCGCGAGATCTTCGACGAGGCGGCCGAGAACACGCCCGCGATCGTCTTCATCGACGAGCTCGACTCGATCGCCCCCAAGCGCGGCGAGACGAGCGGCGACGTCGAGCGCCGCGTGGTCGCCCAGCTCCTGAGCCTCATGGACGGCCTCGACGAGCGCGGCGACGTCATCGTCATCGGCGCGACCAACCGGGTCGACGCGCTCGACCCTGCGCTACGCCGCGGCGGCCGCTTCGACCGTGAGATCGAGATCGGCGTCCCCGACAAGGGCGGCCGCAAGGAGATCCTCCAGGTCCACACCCGCGGGATGCCCCTGGCCGACGGCATCGACCTGGACCGGTACGCCGAGAACACCCACGGGTTCGTCGGCGCCGACCTCGAGTCGCTGACCAAGGAGGCCGCGATGAACTCCCTTCGGCGCATCCGGCCGGAGCTCGACCTCGAGGAGGACGAGATCGACGCCGAGGTCCTCGAGGCCCTGCGCGTCACCGAATCGGACTTCAAGGACGCGCTGAAGGGCATCACCCCGAGCGCGATGCGCGAGGTGTTCGTCGAGGTGCCCGACGTCTCCTGGGAGCAGGTCGGCGGCCTCGAGGACACCAAGGAGCGGCTCCGCGAGACGATCCAGTGGCCGCTGGAGTACCCGGAGGTCT
>SLIW01000467.1 GCA_007135435.1 Natronomonas sp. | reverse complement strand
TCTCCGAACGGCCCCGCGAGCGGACGATCCTCGAGCGACTGTTCGGGCGGACGCGCGAGGTGATCGACGCCGACAGCTCGGACGACACGGAGGAGTCGGTCGACACAGAAGAGGGAGACGACATAGACGGATCGACCGATACAGAAGATTCGACCGACACTGAAGATTCGACCGACACTGAAGATTCGACCGACACTGAAGATTCGACAGACGATTGAGCCGGTAGCCACGTGGAGCCAGCGGAACGCTCACCGCCCGAGGACCCACACTTATCCTCGACCCCGTCGAACCCCTCGGCGATGGATACCTTCGAGGTCGCCGACGGCGTCTACGGCATCGACTTCGAACTGTTCGACGCGGGGGTCGGGGCGGTCTACCTCCTGGACGACGACGAGCCGACGCTCGTCGACGCCGGGACGGCGGCCGGCGTCGACGCGATCGTCGACGGGATGGCCGAGTGGGGGGTCGAGCCCGCCGACCTGTCGCACCTCGTGTGCTCGCACGTCCACGTCGACCACTCCGGAGGCGCGAGCGCGCTCGTCGAGGCCAATCCCGACGTCGAGGTCTACATCCACGAGTCGACGGTCGACCACCTCGTCGACCCGGGGGCCCTCGTCGCGAGCAGTCGCCGGGCGATGGGCGACCTCTTCGAGCTGATGGGCGAGCAGGGGCCCGTCCCGCGGGAGAACGTCACGGCGGTCCCGGACGCGGGGGCGACCCTGGAGCTGGGGTCGAACACCCTCGAGCTGCTGCACGCGCCGGGGCACTCCCCCGACCACCTCGCCGCCTGGAACCCCGAGCGCGGGCTGCTCCTGGCCAGCGAGTGCCTCGGCTACCACTTCCAGCGGGCCGACCGCTGGGTGCCACCGGCGACGCTGCCGAACTTCGACGTCGACCTCGTCGACGAGGCCATCGACCGCCTCGCCGAGCTGGACCCCGACCGGATCGCGTTCCCCCACTTCGGCGTCTGGCCGGACGACCCGGAGGTGGCCTTCGAGACCGCCGCCCGGGAGCTCCACCGCTTCGACGAGCGGATCCTCGAGCTGTACGACCAGCACGGGTCGCTGCAGGAGACGGCGGCCGTGGTCGGCGAGGAGTTGCTCGACCTCGCGCCCCCATACGACGACAGCGTCGAGCGGTTCTACCGGGAGCTGCTCACCGCAGGGTTCCTCCGCCACCACGGCATCGAGTGAGGCCGCGCACGGACGCTCCCACCTCACCACCCGCGCCGGGGGCACCCGCCTCACCACCCGCGCCGGGGCCACCCGCCTCACCCACCGGACCGAGGCCACCCGCCCACCGCCTCGGCGATTGCATCGTCGACGACCCTCGGTCGACGAGCGCGTCCATCGCCGCGATGTGGCCGTCGAACGCCGGTCGCCGTCGAGCGGGGTTCACACGACCGCAGTCATCCGTCCCGGTCCGCGACGCCCTCTCACACCGACCTGTCGGCGCCCCCACCACCTCCACCGGTCTTGAACACCCCGCGCGCCGTCGCGACGAGGTCCCCCGCGTCCTCGGTCACCACCTCGACGTCGACGGTCCCCACGCTCGCGCCGTTCCGGGTCGTCGTGGCCGTCGCCCGGAGGTCGGCGGTCGCCGGCGCCAGGTAGTCCACCCGGAGGTCGATCGTGGGCGTCGTCGCGAAGTCGTTCGCCGCGCTCACCGCCCAGTAGCCCACCGAGTCGGCCAGCGAGGCGACCGCCCCACCGTGGGCCACGTGGTCGGTGCCGGTCCACCCGACCGAGACCGCCTCGCCGACCGGCAGGCGGCCCGTAGCGTGGCCGGGTTCGACGGTCGTGATCTCGATACCGATCGTCTCGTAGTACGGGGGTCGCGGGAACCCCTCTGGAATCCCGTCGGCGTCCATGGCTCTGCCGGCCCATCGGGGCGGGTGCCGATGTGCGTACCGGTCCGGCGGAGGCACGTGCCGAGTAGAAGACCGGATTCCGCCTGCGAACCCCTGTAGATGATCCGAGGGGTCCGATGGAGATCTCTAGCGGTCCTCGCGGACGAACACGACCGGGCAGGGTGCGTTCAGCATGACGTCCTGGGCGGTGGAGCCGAAGATGACCTTGCCGGTGGGCGACCGGCGCTTGCTCCCGACGAAGACCAGGTCGACGTCGCCCTCCTCGGCCTCGGTCAGGATGCGCTCGACGGGGTCGCCGACCTCCCCGCGGATCTCGTGGTCGATCCCGGCCGCCTCGAGCGCGTCGGCCAGCCGGCCGACCGACTCGCGCGTCGCGGCCAGCGCGTCGGGGCTCGGGGAGACCGATCCGTCGTCCCGGTCGGAGACCGCCTCGGTGTAGTCGGCCTCCGGGAAGACGAACAGGACCACGACGGTGGCGCCTGCAGGACCCGCCACGTCGACGACCGCGTCAGCGAGCGCGTGGCCGTCCCCCGATTCGTCGGTCTGGGCCACCGCGAGGACCGTCTCCAGTGCCATGCGGTCGCTTCGCGCGCCGATACGTAAACTCCCCCGCTGTTCGGCCATGACGACGACAGGTGTACGGTTCACGTGGTGTACGCGACCGGGCATGATGGCCCGTCACGAACGCCCGCGCCAGCGCTCGCCGAACCGGTCGGGGGTGACGCTCTCGAACGTCCCGTCCCGGAAGCGAGTGACCCGGCCGGACTCCTGGCTGAGCGTCAGGGCGACCACCACCTCCTCGCGGGTGGAGATGTCGAGCGCGCTCATGTGACGCGCGCCCATCCAGGTGGCGTACTCGAGGTGGACGTCCGGGCTGCGGAAGCGGACGAGCTGCCGGTTGACGACACCGTCGACGCTCACCACGACCGCCCCGTCACACGTGCTGGCAACCCGCCCGAGCGACGCGTAGAAGGCGTCGAGGTCCCAGAGCGGCTCACGACCCTCCTCCGGCCAGTGGTTCTCCCCCATCGGGTCGGCGTAGTCCGCCACGGAGTGCCCCGAGACGACCGCGAGGTAGGCACCCGGCGACGGACCCTCGGTGCCGTCGAACCGCCCGTACGCCGTCGCGATCCCCTCCAGGCTGTACCTGACGATCGCCTCCAGGTGCCGGACGCGGTCGTGGCTCCGGAAGTCGAACGCGAGCACGTCTGGCGGGGGCATACGCCCCATCCGACCGCCCGGGGTATAGTGGTTCGGCCACGTCCGTGGGCGACACCGAGCGGAGGATCGTACGGTCGACCCCACAACCACGATGACCCGGACCGGACGCCGGACGCAGACCGACAACCGTTAACCGGACGACCGCCAACGGCAAGACATGACCTCGAAGCTGGACCCGCGTACCGAGTACGACCAGACCGTGTTCCGACGGCTCGGCGTCATGACCATCGTCTGGATCCTCCTGCTCGTCTTCGCCGGGGTCGCCCTCGTCGTCTACGGCGACTTCCTCGTCGACCTGTTCGTGTGACGAGCGCTGGCGATGACCGCCCAGTGCTCGACCTGACCGAGGGATCAGCCGTCGCCCTGACCGATGGTTCGACTGTCGCCCTGACCGATGGTTCGACTGTCGCCCCAGCCGACGGTGCGGCTGCGACCTCGGCCAACGGTCCGGTGCTACCTCGGCCGACGGGTCGGCTCTCGCCCTGATCGACGGTCCAGCCGACGCCCCCGCCTACGTACCGCCGTCGGGCTGGGCGTCGACGACGGCGACGCTTGCGAGGTTCACGATGTCCTTGACCTCGTCGCCCCGCTGGAGGACGTGCACCGGCTTGGCCATGCCGACGAGCATCGGGCCGATGGCCTCCGCGCCGCCGAGCCGCTGTAGCAGCTTGTAGGCGATGTTGCCCGCCTCGAGGTTGGGGAACACCAGCACGTTGGCGGGCTCGTCCAGCGCCGAGAAGGCGTAGTCGCCGGTCAGCATCTCCTCGACGACGGCCGTGTCGGCCTGCATCTCCCCGTCGACCGGGAAGTCCACATCGGGGTCCTCCTGGAGGAGCCGCGCGGCCTCCC
>SLIW01000014.1 GCA_007135435.1 Natronomonas sp. | reverse complement strand
CTCCGATGAGCCAACCCACCGACACCCGAGAGCGGACGGGCGTCTTCGACACCGAGTTCGCCTGGCAGAGCGGCGCCATCGCCGGCGCGGTGGCCACCGTCGCGATGGGGCTGGTCATCACGGTGGTCGAGCCGGAGCTGATCAGCGAGCTGATCGCCGGGCTCTACGGGATGTCGGGCAACCTCCTCGTCGGCTGGCTCGCCCACCTGATCCACGGGATCGCCTTCGGCGTCCTCTTCGCGTACGTCCTCATGGATCCGGCGCTGCACGGGGCGACCCAGGTGTACTGGCGGACGGTCGTCGCTGGCGTGCTCTACGGGCTCTTCCTCGCGGTGGCCGGCGGGGGCATCGTCATGCCCATCTGGCTGGCCGTCGTCGGCTTCGCGGGCCCACCGTCGATCCCGTTCCTCGACCCGACGTTCCTCGCCTGGCACGTCGTCTACGGCGTCGTCCTGGGGGTCGTCTTCCCGTACGTGGCGGACCGCGGCCCCGGCGACGAGCCGTAGCCGAGGGACGCGGCGCCGTGCGGTGAGGACGACGACGTCGCTCATCGTGTCCGAAGTCCAGTCCGGGGACGTTGCCCCGAAACGGCCAGCGTCGTCAGCGCACGGAGTCGAGCAACAGCTTCTGTTCGACCCGCTTGACCTCGTGCTGGACGTCGCGGACGGCGTCGATGTTCGCCGAGATCGAGGAGATGCCCTCCGTGACCAGGAACCTGACCATCTTCGGCTTCGAGCCGGCCTGCCCGCAGATGCTCGACTCGATATCGTGCTCGCGGCACGTCTCGATGGTGGTCTCGATCAGCCGCAGGACGGCCGGGTGCAGCTCGTCGAAGCGGTCGGCGACGTGCTCGTTGTTCCGGTCGACCGCGAGGGTGTACTGGGTGAGGTCGTTCGTCCCGAAGGAGGCGAAGTCGATCCCGCAGTCGGCCATCTCCTCGATGGTGAGCGCGGAGGCGGGCGTCTCGACCATGACGCCCCAGGTCCGCTTGACCGGGTCGATGCCCGCCTCCTCCATCAGCTCGCGTGCGCGCGAGACGTCGTCGGCGTCGTTGACCAGCGGGAACATGATCTCGACGTTGTCGTAGCCCATCTCGAAGAGCCGGCTGAACGCCTCGAGCTCGTGGGCGAAGACGTCCGGGCGGTCGAGGCTCCGGCGGATCCCCCGGTAGCCCAGCATCGGGTTGTGCTCGTGGGGCTCGTCCTCGCCGCCCTCGAGCTGGCGGAACTCGTCGGTCGGCGCGTCCAGGGTTCGCACGCGGACGGGCCGGGGGTAGAACTCGTCGGCGACGGCGCGGACGCCGGTGACGATCTCCTCGACGTAGGCGTCGACGCCGTGGTCGTCGATGTACCGCTTGGGGGTCTTGTTCGTCGAGAGGATCATGTGCTCCATCCGGAGGAGCCCGACGCCGTCCGCGCCGGTCGCGGCGGCGCGCTGGGCGGCCTCCGGGATGGAGACGTTGACCTTCACCTCCGTGGCGGTCATCGGCTTGACGGGGCTCTGCGGGCGGACGTCCTCGACGGCGTCGGTCTGCTCCTCCGGCTCGGCGGCGCCCTCGCTGACGGTCCCCCGGTCGCCGTCGATGGTGACCACCTGGCCGTCGCCGAGGACCGCCGTGGCGGTCTGGCTCCCGACGACCGCGGGCACCCCGAGCTCCCTGGAGACGATCGCCGCGTGGCTCGTCATCCCGCCCTCGTCGGTGACGATCCCGCTCGCGCGCTTCATCGCCGGCACCATGTCCGGCGTGGTCATCTCGGTGACGATGATGTCGCCCTCGCCGACCTTGTCGAGCTGGTCGAGGTTGTCGACGACCCGCGCGGGCCCCGAGGCGATCCCCGGCGAGGCGCCCAGGCCCTTCAGGATGACGTCGCCGTCGCCCCGACCACCGCTCCCGCCGCTCCCGCCGTCTCCGCCGGGACCGCCGTTCCCACGACCTCCGCCGCCGTTGCCGTCCGCGGTCGCGCTCGCGGCGGCCTCCTCCGAGATGGTCGTGATGGGTCGGGACTGCAGCATGTAGACCTCGCCGTCCGCGATGGCCCACTCGACGTCCTGCGGGGCGTCGTAGTGGTCCTCCGCGCGCTCGCCGAGGGTGACGAGGGTCTCGATCTCACCGGCCTCGAGGACCTGCGCGTCGCGCCGGTCGTCGGGGACCTCCCGCGTGACGGTCTCGCCGGTGTCGGCGTCCTTGACCATCTCGACCTTCTTGTCGGCGACGGTCACCTCGCGAACCTCGGCGGTCTCGCGGTCGACGACGTAGTTGTCCGGCGAGACCGACCCGGAGACGACCGCCTCGCCGAGGCCCCAGGCGGCCTCGATGATGATCGTCGGCTCGCCGGTCGAGGGGTGGGAGGTGAACAGCACCCCGGACTTGTCGGCGTCGACCATCTCCTGGACGACCACGGCGATGTCCACGCGGTCGTGGGCGAAGCCCTGCTCGTTGCGGTAGTAGATGGCCCGCTGGGTGAACAGCGACGCCCAGCAGCGCTTGACCCGGTCGACGAGGTGCTCGCGGGTGACGTTGAGGAAGGTCTCCTGCTGGCCCGCGAAGGAGGCGTCCGGGAGGTCCTCGGCGGTCGCCGACGACCGGACCGCGACGAACGCGTCGCCGCCCTCGAGGTCGTCGTAGGCCTCGAGGATCTCCTCGCGGACGGACTCGGGGAGCTCCGTCTCGAGGATGAGCCGCTTGGCGGTCGCCTCGGCACGGGCCAGCGCAGCGGAGTCCTCGGGGTCGACGTCCACCGCCTCGAAGAGCTCCTCGTCGATGCCCGTCTCCTCGATGAACGAGCGGTAGGTCCCGGCGGTGACCACGAAGCCGGGCGGGACCGGCAGCCCGGCCGCGGTCATCTCACCCAGGGAGGCGCCCTTGCCGCCGACCGTCCCGAGGTCGTCGGCGCCGATCTCGTCCAGCCAGCGTACGGGTCGGTCGGTTCCGCTGGTCCGGTCCGTTGTCATCAGCCGAAGCTTCAGGTGCACGGGACTTAGGCCATTCGTTCGTTATGCCGCCGGTGTCGACCCGTGCGTTCAGGAGCGAGTCGTCGGCACGCCGCCCCCGGGTTTCACCCCGAACGCCTGCCGTCTAGTCGGTCACTTCCAGTATAGTGGGCGCCCGTCCCGCTTCGGCGGTATCCGACCCGATCCATCGCCACGCGACCCACCGCCTCAGTGCCACGCGACCCACCGCCTCAGTGCCACGCGACCCACCGCCTCAGCGCCATCCGATCCACCGCCTCAGACCTCGAGGATCTCGTCCTCCTCGCGGTCGGGGATCACGACGGTCCCGTCGAGGGCCGTCACCGCCCGGCCGCCTACCGACACCGGGTCCGATCGCGCCCGGACCCGGACGCGCCCGGGTCGGTCGACGAAGTGGCCCTGTTCGATGACGAGCTCCTCCGGCAGCTCGTCGTCGAACGCCCGGAACTCCCGGAGGTACGCCCCGACGGCGCCGGAGGCCGTCCCCGTCACGGGGTCCTCGTCGACGCCCGCCGCCGGCGCGAACATCCGCCCGTGCAGCGTCGAGTCGGCCTCCAGGGTGTCGAAGGTGAAGACGTAGATCCCGGTCACCCCCAGCTCGTCGGTCAGGTCGGCGATCGCGCGCATGTCGGGCTCGAGGCCCGACAGCGCGGCGAGGAAGTTCGCCGGGACGACCAGGAAGCCGAGCCCCGTCGACGCGATCGCCAGCGGCAGGTCGGCGCCGACGTCCGCGAGCGTCGCCGGGTCGGCGCCGAGCGCGTCGGCGACCCGGTCGTAGCCCACGTCGACCTCCCGGACCTCCGCGAGGTCCTGGGACATCCAGACCGTGCCGTCGTCGGCGTCGACCTCGACGTCGAGGACGCCCACGTTCGTCTCCAGGCTGTGGGTCCCGGGGGCGATCCGGCCGTCCTCCACGAGCCAGGCGTGGCTCGCGATCGTCGCGTGCCCGCAGAGGTCGACCTCGGTGGCCGG
>SLIW01000049.1 GCA_007135435.1 Natronomonas sp. | reverse complement strand
GCCTGCTGGGGGCCGTAGACGTGCTGGAGGTGGTGGGCCTGCTGGAAGTGGTGCGGTCGCTGACCGACCTGCCCGCGTGGCAGCAGCTCGCCATCGTCGCCATGGCCGCGTTCGTCGCGGCCACGATCGTCGACGTGATCACGAAACGGCTCGTCCGCCAGGTGGCCCGGCGGACCGACCGCGAGCTCGACGACGTCGTCGCCGAGGAGCTCGCGCTCCCGCTGTACGCCACGGTGGTGCTGGGCGCGGTCTACTTCAGCGCGGGGCTCGTCGCAGCGCTGCCCGCGCCGTTCGACCGCCTGTCGGAGGACGTGGCGCGGCTCGCGGTCAGCGTGATCGTCCTCGCGTGGACCTACGCCGCGATCCGTGTCGGCCGTCGCACCCTGGAGGTCGTCCGCGAGGGGGGCACCCAGTACCAGTTCGCGCCGATCCTCAAGAACGTCTGGACGTTCGGAGTGGTGCTCGCGGCGTTCCTGACCATCATCGGCATCTGGGGCATCGACCTCACGCCCATCCTCGCGACAGGTGGCGTCCTGGCGATCGTCGTCGGCTTCGCCGCCCGCGACACCATCGCGAACTTCATCGGCGGCATCTCGCTGTTCTTCGACAACACCTACAAGCTGGGCGACTTCGTGCTGCTGGAGACCGGCGAGCGCGGGACCGTCGTCGACATCGGCATCCGGTCGACGACGGTCCTCACCCGGGACTACGTCCTCGTGACGTTGCCGAACGCGGTGCTGAACACGGCCCAGATCATCAACCAGTCGGCACCGGAGCGCCGGATGCGCATCCGGGTCGACGTCCGGGTGCCCTACGACGCCGACCTGGACGTCGCCGAGGCGTGCATGTTCGAGGCGGCCGCCGAGGCGCCGAACATCCTCGAGTCCCCTGCCCCCCAGGTCCGCATCCAGCAGTACGCCGAACGCGGCATCGAGTACGAGCTCCAGGTCTACATCGCCAACCCCACCAGGCAGGCGCGAGCGCGCCACCAGGTCTATCGGGAACTGGCAGCCGCGTTCGACCGCGCCGGGATCGACCCACCGTACGCCGGACGGGAGCTGCGGCTGGCCGACGAAGAGCTGGACGGCAGCGTCGTGGGAGGCGATGGGCGGACGCGGCGTCGACAGGCCGGTGACGGACAGGGCCGCGAGGACCGTGGCGGCGCAGAGCGTGAGGATGGTGTCGAGACGGACCGAGACCAGCCCGACCGACCCCGACGGGACCCCCGGGGCCCAGCGAGTCAGGACGCCAGCGACCCACCGAGTCAGGACGCCGGCGACACAGCGAGTCAGGACGCCAGCGACCGATCGCGACGAAGCCAGGACGGCGATACAGTCGCCGAAGACGGAGATCCGCACCAGCGCCACGACGGTGGGCGTGCCGCCGACGTGCAGGACGGCGAAGGGGATCCCGATCAGTCGAGCGGTGACGCTGACGCGGGAGGGAGTGACGGATCCACGGACGATCGGCGCTGAACGTCGGGCGAAACCTCAACACCGAGGCGCACGCACGCCGCGCCCATGGTGTCGGAGACGGTCGTGGAGGCGGTGCTGCCGGTCGTCCTCGCGCTCGGCGCGCCCGTGCTCGTGGGGCTGTTCTACGCCGAGGGGCTGGTCGTCGGCAAGCTCCTCCAGCCGCCGGCGGTCTTCATCGCGTACGTCGCCGTCGCTGCGCCGTCGTGGCAGGTGCTGTTCGTCGTCGGCGGGTCGTGCGTCGTCGCCGCCACGCTGGGGCAGTGGACCCTCTACCGGGGCTTCGCCGCCGACGCGCCGGAGGTCTTCGGCGTGCGTCGACGCGTGCCGTATCTCGACGACCTGCCGGGGATCGTCGACCGCCGGGTCGGCGACCGACAGCTTCGATTCGTCGAGGGCGTCTTCGCCCGGTACGGTGCTCTCGGCATCTGCCTGACCAACGCCGTCCCCGGCATCCGCTGTCTCGTCTCGATCCCCGCCGGGCTGGCCTCGTATCACCGGGGGTACTTCCTGGTGGCGACCACCGTCGGGAACGTCCTCTACGTGGGGCTGCTGGTCGGCGTCGCCCTCGGCCTCGTGGAGTTGACCAGGTTCCTGATCGCCTGAGGCGGCGTCGCCGTCGACGTCCGCGACGAATGACGCGGCCATCGCCGCGGCGGCGACCAGTAAGCTACAACTGGCACCCCCTCCAACCCGCCGATATGGGCCTCTCGCTGGCGACCGACTGCCCCGAGTGCGGCGCCGAGGAGTTCTACCGCGCGGCGAGCATGCGGATCCAGCTCGGCGAGAAGAAGAAGTGGCACTGTACCGGGTGCGACTACGGCTTCGTGACGATCAACGGCATCGACACCTCCGCGTGACGGGACCCCTCCCGACGGGGATACACCACCTCCTGAGACGACGGGTTCCCGCGAGCCGACGACTTTTCGAGCGACGACGACGTCCCTGATGAAACGGCACGAGAGGACGCTGTCCCGGGGCACGTCGTGGGGGTTGGTGTAGCCGTCCCGTCGCAGCCCGTCGGCCACCGACGTCGTGTTCGGCGTCCCGAGCCTCACGCGTCGTCCAGCGCGTGCCAGGAGAGCCGCGGGTTCCGCGCCGCCGAGGCCTGGTCGATCCGCCGGGCTGCGGTCCGCCCCGGCGCGGCCTCGAGCGTCTCGTCGTCGTCCCCCCTGGCGGCGTTGAACGCCGCCGCGAGCTGGTCGAGGGTCCGGCGGTTCTCGACCTCGGTCGGCTCGGTCATCAGCGCCTCGTCGACGATCTCCGGCCACTTCGTCGTCGGCGGGTGGACGCCGTAGTCGAGCATCCGCTTGGCGACGTCCGCGGCGTCCTGGTCGCCGGCCGACGCGACGAACTCGTGGTGGAACGGGGCGAAGGGCACCTCGTAGTCGATCTGCTCGGCCAGGTAGTTCGCGTTGAGCACCGCCTTCGCGGACGCGTCGACCAGCCCCTCGTCGCCCAGGCGGGCGATGTAGGCGAACGCCCGGATCAGGACGAGCCAGTTGCCCTGGTAGCCGTGGACCTTCCCGATTGAACGCTCGGGGGCGTACAGCTCGTAGCCGCCGTCGGAGCGTCGAACGTGGGGGTCCGGGAGGAACGGCGCGAGCTCGTCCGTCACCCCGACGGGGCCGGCGCCCGGGCCGCCACCGCCGTGGGGCGTCGCGAACGTCTTGTGGACGTTGTAGTGGACGACGTCGAAGCCCATGTCCCCCGGCCGCGCCCGGCCGAGGAGCGCGTTGAGGTTCGCGCCGTCGTAGTAGAGCAGTCCGCCGACGTCGTGGACCATCCCGGCGATCTCGACGATGTCCCGCTCGAAGAGCCCCAGCGTGTTCGGGTTCGTGAGCATGAGCGCGGCCGTCTCCTCGGAGAGGGCCGCCTCGAGCGCCTCGAGGTCCACGCGACCGTCGTCGTCCGAGGGGAGCGAGACCACGTCGTAGCCGGCCATCGCCGCCGTCGCGAAGTTCGTGCCGTGGGCGGAGTCCGGGATGACGACCTCCGTGCGCTCGTCGTCGTTCGCCGCGTGGAAGGCCCGCGCGATCAGGATGCCGGTGAACTCGCCGGCGGCCCCCGCGGGCGGCTGGAGGGTGACCTCGTCCATCCCCCCGATGCGCGCGAGGTAGTCCTGGAGGCGATACTGGAGCGCCAGGATCCCCTGGGTCGACCGCGCCGAGCGGTCGGGGTGGACGAGCGCGTCCGGATGGGCGGCGACGTCGTCGGTGAACTTCGGGTTGTACTTCATCGTACAGGACCCCAGGGGGAACGGTCCCGACTCGACGCCGTAGTTCATCTGGGAGAGCCGCGTGTAGTGGCGGGCCAGTTCGGGCTCGCTGAGGTCCGGCAGCTCCAGTTCCTCGCGGGTGAGCTCGTCCGGGAGCGACGAGTCGACCGCGACGGCCCGGGTGTGCTTCTCCGACAGGAGCGGCTCGGAGATCTCCTCGCCGTCGCTCCACCGCGCCTGGTCGTAGATGAGCACGTCACTCGCGTCGACGT
>SLIW01000327.1 GCA_007135435.1 Natronomonas sp. | reverse complement strand
GGTGGGACGCTGAACGGCAACGGCTACCGGCGTATTGCCTGAAACTGATTGCCGGGAGTCCACATCAAAACTGCACCCTCAAGGACCGAGGCGCGGAGCGCCGAGGGAGTAGGGTGGGGTAGTTTACACCTCGGTCGTGGACTCCGTCCGTCCGGTCAGCGCCTCCGGGTTGAGCCGGAAGAACTCGAAGGAGACCTCTGCCATCGGCCGGTCGAAGATGTCGACCAGCGGGATCTGGACCTGCTGGAGACCTTCGAGAGAGTCGATGGCGACCGACTCTTCCGTCGTCGACCGGAGCCGTCCTTTGGCGACGACGCTCTGCCAGGTGTCGTCGGGGTGGCCGTAGGTAACGAACGTGATCGCGCGGCCGGCGAGTTCGCCCTTCTCGCTGTCGGCGTCCACCGCGAGCCGGAAGTAGAACACCTCCTCCGTCGCGTCGTAGCCGTACGACACCGGCACCGCGTGGGGTGACTCGTCGCCCGACGTCGCGAGCGCGATGACGCCGGTCCCGCCATCACCGAGGAAGGCGTCGCGCTCGTCGTCGTCCATCTCGACCGATCCAAACTCGCTCATGCCTTGGCTTCGGCCCACGGGACAATAAGTGCGGCTTCGGCGTCGGCCCACGGGATAATCGGTGCGGCCACGGGCAGGGACGCTCGAGTACCGACATCGTCGGGGTGCCTGGAGACGAACACGGGATCGATCAATCGGACGTCTCCACCCTGAGAGGAAGGGCGACCTCGTCGAGGGTACTGAGCGGATCCGTCGTCCCTGGATCCTCCTCCAGGGCACAGACGGCTACGAGCTCCCCTTCGCTGGTGATCCGTACCCCGATCGACTTCGGCCGCAGCCGGTACTCGTACGCGTCGTGCCTCCCGGGCCTGATCCTGACCTTCTCGGCGAGCAATCCGAGGTCCACCAGACCGTCCACCTTCCGATACGTCGTGGAGAGGGGGATTCCACAGCGTTCGGCCAGCTCGGCGGCCGTCCGGTGTCCGCCGACCGCCGTCGCCAGGATGGCCCGCGAGTCCGGGTCCGCCAGCGCCTGCATCACTTCCGTGGGGGAGTCGCATCGAATCGTGTTCGTAGTCATGGGGGTGCGTTTTCGTCGATGGATGCGAGGGTGGGTGTCGTGGTTGGCGAGCGTGCCGTCGTGAGACCGCCGGTCGACGGGTGAGACGACGGTGACGGTCGTGCCTGTCCTGTGTTCGGTCCCCATCTGGGAGGTCTGCGCAGCCCCAAATGAGCCTCAGTAGATACGCCAGTGAGGATGAAATAACTTTTGACAGGAAATTGAAACGAATGCGCTGGCGTCTGTACGTCTCACGGTCACCAGGATCCGTTCGAGCGAGAGACGTCACAACCGCAATCCGGTTGACAATGTATTACGATTCAACCGAACGAACGAATCGTCATCTCCAGCACTGACGTTCTTACCAGTTGCAAGAGATATCAGTGAGGTCAGCCAAGTGACGACGTGGCTATCTCGTGGCGTGGTGCGACCACCCCCAGGACAGGCTCTCTCGGCCGAGATCACTCGAGGTCGAAGCGATCGAGCTTCATCACCTTGCTCCAGGCGTCCACGAAGTCGTGGACGAACTCCTCCTCGCCGTCGGCGGCGCCGTAGACGACCGCGAGGGTACGAAGCCGGGCATTCGAGCCGAAGACGAGGTCGAAGCGGGTGGCTTCCCATTCGAGGACGCCGGTGTCGCGGTCTCGCACCTCGAAGACCTCCGCCTCCTCCGAAACCGGCTCCCACTCGTAGTCCATGCTGAGCAAGTTCACGAAGAAGTCGTTCGTCAGGGTTCCCGCCTCGTGGATGAAGACGCCGCGGTCGGAACCCCCGTAGGTCGCGCCCAGCGCACGCATCCCGCCGACCAGTACCGTCATCTCGGGTACCGACAGGGTCAGCAGATCCGCATGGTCCAGCAGTCTGTCCTCGAGCGAGTCGTACAGGTCGTCGTACTCGCCACCGAGGTAGTTCCGGAAGCCGTCGGCCTTCGGCTCGAGCACCTCGAAGGATTCGACGTCGGTCTGCTCCTGGGTCGCGTCGGTCCGGCCCGGTTCGAACGGGACGGTCACGTCGTAGCCGGCGTCCGCCGCCGCCTCCTCGACGGCCGCGTTGCCGCCCAGGACGATCACGTCAGCGAGCGAGACACGCGTCCCGTCGGAGCGCGAGCTGTTGAACTCCTCCTGGATCTCTTCCAGGGTCCCGAGGACCGTCTCCAGCGCCTCCGGCTCGTTGACCTCCCAGCTCCGCTGTGGTTCGAGGCGGATGCGGGCGCCGTTCGCGCCCCCGCGCTTGTCGCTGTCGCGGTAGGTCGACGCCGACGCCCAGGCCGTCTTTGCCAGCCGGGAGACGGACAGGTCCGAGTCGAGGATTGCTGCTTTGAGTTCGGCGATCTCCTGGTCCCCGATCAGGTCGTAGTCGGCGTCGGGGATCGGGTCCTGCCAGAGCATCACCTCGTCGGGGACCTCCGGGCCGAGGTATCGCTCGGGCGGACCCATGTCGCGGTGGAGGAGCTTGAACCACGCCCGCGCGAACGCCTCCTGGAACGCGTCGGGGTTCTCCTGGAAGCGCTCCAGGACCTCCCGGTACTCGGGGTCACGCTTCAGGGCGACGTCCGTCGTCAGCATCATCGGTATTTGCGTCTCCGATGCGTCCTGTGCGTCCGGCGCGGGCTCGATCTCCTCCTCGTCTTTCGCCCGCCACTGCCACGCACCTCCGGGGCCCTTGTGGGCCTCCCACTCGTGATCGAGCAGGTTGTCGACGTAGCCCATGTCCCACCGGGTGGGCGTGGCGTTCCACGGCCCCTCGATACCGCTGGTGATGACGTCGAGACCGCCGATCTTGTCCTCGCTGCCTTCGTGCTGCCAGCCGAGGCCCTGCTGGTCGATGGGGGCCGCCTCGGGCTCGGGGCCGAGGGTCTCGTCGGGGTCGTCGGCGCCGTGAACCTTCCCGAAGGTGTGGCCGCCGGCGATGAGCGCGACGGTCTCATCGTCGTCCATCGCCATGCGGTCGAACTCGTTGCGGATGTTCTTCGCGGACCCTTCGACGTCCGGCTCGCCGTAGGGACCCTCGGGGTTCACGTAGATGAGCCCCATCACGGTGTTCGCGAGCGGGTCCTTGAGGTTGCCCACCTCACCCTCGTGGAAGCGTTCGGGCGAGGTCGTCTCCCACTCCTCTTCGGGGCCCCACTCGGTAGCCTCGTTGGGGAGGTACTCGTCCTCGCGGCCGCCGGCGAAGCCGAACGTCTCGAACCCCATCGACTCCAGGGCGACGTTCCCGGCGAGGACGATCAGGTCGGCCCACGAGAGCTGGCGGCCGTACTTCATCTTCACCGGCTCGAGCAGGCGACGGGCCTTGTCGAGGTTCACGTTGTCCGGCCAGCTGCTCTCCGGCGGGAGGCGCTGGAGGCCACCGGACGCGCCGGCGCGGCCGTCGTGCGTGCGGTAGGTCCCGGCGCTGTGCCACGCCATCCGGATGAAGAGCGGCCCGTAGTGACCGTAGTCGGCCGGCCACCAGTCCTGGGAGGTCGTCATCACCTCCTCGATGTCCGCCTTCACCTGCTCGTAATCGAGCTTCTGGAACTCCTCCGCGTAGTCGAAGTCCTCACCGTACGGATTGGCGTCCACGGTGTTGTCGTCGAGAACGTCCAGCCGCAACAGGTTCGGCCACCAGTCCTGGTTCGACCAGGTCATGCTCGAAACAATGCGAAGTTACACCATTAAGATTGTGTTACTTCTATGAAAACGGGAATGCTGCGGGGCTATTAGTGAGACAGATATTCGAGATGGCAACGGTCTATGGAGTTCTCATATCCAGTGCCGGTAGTGGTGCTGGCCTTTTCAACTGTCGCTTGATCGATTTCTTCCAGGAACAATACGTGGTGGGGGGTGGTGGTGAGCGACTCGTATTTACCGGAAGGAACGGTTCCTTGCGAATATACCCGTCTCCGACGAGTCGTCG
>SLIW01000077.1 GCA_007135435.1 Natronomonas sp. | reverse complement strand
TACATCGAGGCGGGCTTGTCACTCATGGTACCCGAACGGATGGCGAGTTCGCGGATAAAGGCTTCGAACCGTGGCGTACGTGCGACCGGCTGACGGGGGTACTGTGCCCGGATCGAGGCGTGGACCTCCGCGACCCGCTTATAAACTGGTTCGGGTGTCCGGCGACGGAGCCACCCGCCCGGTGGCGTCAACCGAGGCAGCATGCGTGGCGAGAAGCAACTCGTCCGTGCCTGGTCGCGGAACCTCTAGCCGACGATTGCTCTGGTCCGTCGAGCCGGGGTCGACCGCCCATGAGCTGACAGATTCCGACGGGACAGATCCCGACGCGACGGGGCACGCCTCCGAATCGACACGACGGAGGTGACAGTGTGTCGCCGGGGTGCCATCGGCTGCTCTCGGCCACACCACCGACGAGCGCGTCCAGTTAACTTGCCCGGGAGGGATGGAGGGGTATGGACGGGACGACCGCGTTCGTGACCGGAGCGAGTCAGGGGATCGGACGGCAGATCGCGATCGCCTTCGCCGACCGGGGCGCCAACGTCGCGCTGGCGGCCCGGAGCGACGGCATCGAGGAGACGGCGGCGGCGATCGACGATCCGGACCGCGTGCTGGCGGTCCGGACCGACGTCACCGACGAGGCGTCGGTCGCCGGGTCGATCGCGGAGACGGTCGAGACCTTCGACGGCCTCGACGTCCTGGTGAACAACGCCGGGATCGCCGGGCCGACCGAGCCGATCGAGGAGATCGACCGGGAGGCGTGGGAGCGGACGATGGAGGTCAACGTCACCGGGATGTTCCTGACGACGAAGCACGCCGTGGGCCACCTGCGGGCGAGCGACCGGGCGAGCGTCGTCAATATCGCCTCGATCAGCGGGAAGCGACCCCTCCCCGATCGGACGCCCTACACCGCCTCCAAGATGGCGGTGATCGGGCTCACCCGGACCCTCGCCTTCGAACTCGGCGCGGACGGGGTGACGGTGAATGCGATCTGTCCCGGGGCGACCCGGGGGCCGCGCATCGACGCCGTGATCGAGGCGCAGGCCGAGAACATGGGCGTCAGCGTCGAGGAGGCCAGGCGACGGGTGTTCACCGACGACGCCGCCCTCGGCACGCTGGTCGACGCGACGGACGTCGCCGAGGTCGCGACGTTCCTCGCGAGCGAACCCGGCCGCCACATCACCGCCCAGGACGTCAACGTGGACGCCGGGACGGTGTGGTACTGAAGTGGGGCGGGCGGGCCTAATGGATGGCCGGCGATGTCACTCGGGGCTCGTCGTCGATCGCTGAGTATTCTTCCAACCACTCCCTCACCGGTGCAATCACGGCTCGGATCGGTGACGAACCAATCCCGAGCGATCCACTCGAACACCAGATCGCGTACAGACTCCGTCTCGCCGGACAGGACGACGTCGCGGACGCAGTCCAGCGCTGTCCACTCTTCGAGGAACGCCTTCATCCAGGAAAGCCTTAGTGAGCCCCCTCACGTAGCGAGAGTTACGCGACTGAAGTCGAATCCGAGTATGAACGACGGCGACCTGCGTGACCACCTCGACGCGAAGCACGAGCGCAACCGCGAGCAGCGCATCGAGGGCATCAAACGGTGGGTCGAATACATCAGAGCCGAGCCGCCGGAGACGTGGGGGCCCCAACAGAACGCCATCGTGGACGACCAACTCGACGCGGCGCAGGCCGTAGAGACGTCGGCCGCCCACCAGCAGCGCGTGCGGAGGGTCGCGAGGGAGATCGTCGAGGACAGGGACGATCCCGACGACGATCGGGCGTAGAAAGACGTTCCCGAGGCGGTGCCTGAACGAGGGTCGATCGGTGTCGAGGATCACCGACACGACGCGCTCGTATCAAGATAACAAATGCGACCCTGGGAAAACTATTTTGTCTTGGGGGGTCGATTCACTGTATGACCGAGATCAACGAGCGGGCGAAGGATGCGTGGACCGAGAGAACCACGAGCCGCGAACGGATCCGGACGGTGCTCGAGGAGACAACCGAGTACGCGACGGCCGCGGAGATCGCCGGGCGTGCGCTCACCAGCGAACCGACGACGCGGAAGTACCTCGAGGAACTCGTCGAAGACGGTATCGGCGTGGCGACCCAAGATGGCCGGGGCACGCGCTACAAGCGCAACGACGGCCGGCAGATCGACGAGCGCATCGACGAACTTCGGACGACGACCTCGCGCGAAGCACTCCTCGACGGAATCCGCGAGATGAAAGCACAGCTGCAGGAATATCGCGAGACCTACGGGGTGGATGGCCCGGAAGAACTCGCCATCGAACTCGGTGCTGACGACGACGGATGGGCGGACGTCGGGCGCTGGCGTGCCACGCGGCGGAACCTCGCCATCGCCCAGGCCGCCCTCCAGGTCGACGAAGCCCACCGGATCGCCGAGGCATAGCGGATGGTCGACGACTGGGAGCGGGTCGAGACTGGATCGCCCGACCCGAAGCGGCTCCAGACGGCACGGATCGTCGCCGACGAGTACGAACCGCTCGTCAGCGAGGCGACGTTCGACTCTCCCGTCGACCCCCAGACACTCCAGCTCTCCATGGATGGGGGCATCCGGGCCGAAACCGGCCGGTTCGACGTGACGTGGACGGAGAAGGGGTATTACCGGTACCACTACACCGAAGGCGAGGGGTTCGATTATCGCTACGACCGCCACCCCCGGGCCGATGTCCCCGAGAAGCACTTTCACGAACCGCCGGATGCGAGTCACGACGCCGTCCCGTCGTGTATCGAGGTCGAGGTGGTCCCCCTGGTCACGCTGGCGGTCCTCCAGCGCTGGCGGGATGCCGTCGAGTCCGGCGACCTCGATCGACTCCAGCAACCAGACCCGCCGTGAGGAGCCGGGGGCATTCGACTCCGAATTCGCTGAGTGATAGAGAATGATGAGCCGCATTCCGGATTTGACTCGGTTGAAAAAATCCGCGATGGATTTCAGGGCTCACCGTCCTTCGCGCAAGAGGACCCTCGTGTGTCGCTCCGCACCCCGCTCGGTTAACCGGAGAATCTGCTGTGACACTCACCTGGGCCAGAACGCCCGTTGACGATCCTCGATCTCGCCGAGAACCATCGACAGCACGTCACGCCATTCCTCCGGATGTGACGCGTCCTCGCCGGGGGTCGGCGCGTCCGGACCCGGATGGACGTGGTCCCGGGTGTTGTGATCAGAGGGATGCCGATCCCACCGGTGGTCGAACGCGCCGTCATCGTGCGCTTCGTGGTAATGCAGCGAGAAGTCGCCGTTCTCGAACCACACCACCTCCAGGCGAGCGTTCTGTACGCGCCGTGGATAGAATCCGGGATCGTAGCTACACACGAGGCGATCCGGCGCGAATTCGGGTTGGGCTTCGATTTCGGTGAAGCGATCGTCCGTGGCGAATCGCTCGGCGACGACGTCCAGACGCTCGAAATCGATCGGCGCACCGCTGATGTCGTCCGTCGAACGAGCGTCGTCTCCCCCGTTGCTCATGCGACAGTCCGTCGACCGGTAGCGCCGTCCGAGTCGGTCTGCAACGCCCGTTCGAGGAGGCGGATCCGACGGCGGGTCGTCTTCCACGCGGACACGTCCTGCCACACCGCCTCGACAGAACGGCCGGTGTCGGCTGCGTGGCCGGTGATAGCTACTGCGTCCGGGGATGCGACGTCGAACGTCTCCGCGAAGGACCCGTCACGCCCAGCCGCGTCTTCCAGGAAGCCGAGGAGCTCGTCGTCGTCGTACTGGTTCCGTAGTTGCTGGACACGCCGCCAGTTCAGGTATTCTCGATTCCGTTCGTATGTCGCGGGTGAGTCGGTGACCTGCGTGACGATCCCCATGCGTTCGAACCACTCCAGGTACTCGCGGGCAGCGTCGACCCCGTGTCCCGCGAGATCGGCCACCTCACTAGCGGTCGCCGGACGGTCCAGTCCGAGCACGGCGTCGAGGAAGTCGTCCCGGGTGCGGTCCCCGGAGACGAGTTCGTCTGGAGGGACGAGATCGTCGAAATCCGG
>SLIW01000128.1 GCA_007135435.1 Natronomonas sp. | reverse complement strand
AGCCACACCCGCTCGACGCGGGTGCCGCCGACCTCGTCCTCCAGACGGACCTGCGGGTGCTCGTGGGCGGTGCAGACGAGCGGTGCCTCGAGCACCTCCGGGTCGGGCCAGGTGTGGCCGTGACAGAACCCGACGTCCCCGAGACGGACTCCGGGGCCGTCCGCGACCGCGACGTCGTCGAACGCTCCGGCGACGGACTCGATACCGCCGTCGTGATTGCCCTTGGTCACCGTGACGGTGACCCGTTCGGTGAGGGTGGCGAACAGCTCCTCGAGCTCGCCGCGCTCGACGCCGTGCGGTTCGCCGATACCGTGCCCGAGATCGCCGAGGATGACCACCCGCTTCGCCTCCGTCTCCACCAGCAATCGCAGCAGGGACTCGCGACGGTCGGCGGCGTGGCTGCGGAGCTCGACGCCGTCCTCGCGGAGGCCCTCCTCGATCCCCGCGTGGTAGTCGGCCACGACCAGCGCCGGCTCCGGGACGCGTGCCACCGCCGCGGGCTCGCCGGCGACCGGCTCGAGCATTCAGATGGGCTTCAGCGTCGCGTCGCCCGGCTCGTAACACCGACCGCTCATCAGCGCGTCCTGGATGGCGTCGTCCACCTCGGCCTCCGAGACCCCGTACGCCTCGACCAGCCGCGAGACGAGCTCCTCCCGGTCGGCCCCGTCGCCGTCGTCGAGGTCGCCCATCGTCTCCAGGACGGCTTCCACGAGGTCGACGTCGTCCGCAGGCGCCTCGGCGGGGTCCGCCTCCGGTTCGTCGGCCCCCTCGGCGTCGTCCTCAGCGTCGTCCGGGATCTCCGAATCAGCTTCAGCATCGGCGTCGACCTCGGGTTCTGGTTCCGGCTCGGCCTCGGCTGGCGGTTCCGCCTCGGACGTCGGCTCGGCCTCCGACAGCGTCTCGGTCTCGTCTTCGGGCTGCGAGTCGGTATCGGGTCCGTCCGCTGGCGCCGTCTCCGTCTCCTCGTCTTCGGTGGACGCTTCTCCCGGCGGTCCCACCTCGTCTGCGGTCGAGAACTCCGTGCCGTACTCCTCCTCGACCTCGCGACGTTCCTCCTCGTCGAGCTCGAATTCGCCCGGCTCGAAGTCCTCCAGCTCGTCCGAGGCGGGCGATTCCTCCGCCTCCTCCCCGGCCTCGGATGTCTCGACCGATCCCTCGGCGGGCTCCTCGTCGGGTGCGTCCGGCTCCGTCCCAGCAGTCGTGTCACGTTCGCCTCCAGGGTCGACTTCGGACGCCGCCTCGGCGTGGGACGACGACGCATCGTCCTCGGCCGACACTGCCTCGTCGTCGGCCGACACTGCCTCGTCGTCGGCCGACACTGCCTCGTCGTCGGCCGACTCTGCTTCGGCCTCGGCCGACTCGACCTGAGCGTCACCGGTATCCGTGACGGCCTGGTCGGCCGTCACAGTGGCCGGCTCGGAGTCGTCCGCGCCTGTTCCCTCGGCCGGGCCCGGTGCGGCCTGGGTGGCGGCGTCGGCGAGGTCGATCGTCGCCAGGGCCGATGGATCGGCCCCGTCCACGGTCTCGTCCGGAGCGACCCGGAGTCGCGGGACCTCCTCGAGTTCCCCGGCGACCACCCGGACGGCGCCGAGAGCCGTCTCTCGCAGGGCGGCGAGGTACCCCGGCGTCGTTCCGTAGTACTCGAGTGCAAGGGCGACGCCGTCGGCGAGCCGTGGATCGACGTCGGCGGTCTCCAGGGCGCGTCGGAGCTCGTCACCGCGCACGTCGGCGGCGAGCGCGGAGGCCACGATGCCGATCCGTTCGAGGGTCCGCTCCGCCGCGGCGAGCACCCAGCGGTCCCGGGTCTCGGCGTCGACCTCGCTGATCGATTCCGGGCGGACCGACGTGTAGATGCGGTCGCCGTCGTCGGGCTGGAACGTGCGTGCCTTCCCGGAGAGCGCGACGAACGACGGCGTCGCCGCGCGCTCGAGGAACGCCAGCGACTCCGGCTGGTACTGGCCGGCGTAGGTGACGAACGCGCCGGTCGGGTCGACCACCCGACCCCGGACCATCTCGGGGTTGACGTCCTCGACCTCCGTGAGGACGCCGACCGCGAACAGCCGGTTCACCCGTGCGCCGGTCGGCGTGACCACGTAGTTCGGCGCGCGCTCCTCGTCCGACTCGCTGTAGGAGAACTCGGCGTCGTCGAACTCCGCGGCGAAGAGCCGGTAGGCCACCTCCCTCCGACCGGGGCCGGACCGCCCGTCGCCCGATCTCGATCCCGCGCCGGAACCCGAGTTCGAATCGGAACCCGAACCGGAACCGGAACTCGAACCGGAACCGGAACTCGAACCGGACGCGGAGCCGGCATCCGAACCCGACCCAGCGCCGGATTCGGCGGGAGCGCTGGACTCCGAATCCGGGTTCGAGCTCATCCGTCGACCCCCAGGCTCGCGTCGACCGAGCCCCCGTCGGCCTCGGCGAGGAGGGTCCTGGCGCGCGATTCCGGATCGTCGTCGCGCTCGGCGAACTCGCTCGCGTCCAGGTTGGCGCCGTACTCGTCGACGGAGAGCGCCCCGCGGACGCGGTACTCGCGGCCGACGAGCGTCTCGGCGATGGCCTCCGACACGACCTCGCGGTCCATCGCGTCGCGCGCGTGCTCGAGCGCGTCCTCCAGGTCGCCCCCGTAGAGCTCTTCGGTCAGGTCGCGTCCGAGGACCACCGTCACGGCGTCGGTGCCGTCGTCGAGGATGGCCTTCACCCGCATGTCGTCCTCGGGGTCGACCGCCCCGTGGCTCCGGCACTGGTCGTTCTGGACGACGCGGCCGCACTCCGGACACCGCTGGATCAGTCCGGAGCCGTCGCGGACCTCGAGCACGTTGCCGACCAGCTCGACGTCGAAGACCCCGCCGGAGGCGATGGCCTCGCCGACCGCCATCCGGGTCGCCGACTCGCTCACCTCCACTTCGGCGATCGGCTCGACGGTGGTGAACTCGCTGACGTTGACCGAGGGGACGCCACGGAACTCCCGAACGTGGACGTCCTCCAGGCGGACCGACGCGCCCTCCTCGATGGCGTCGTGGGGGTCCCAGTCGGTGAACGGGAGGCGGGCGGTATCGTCGCCCACGACGCCGCTGAGGATCTCCGTCTCGCCGTCCCGGCCGTCGATGGTCTTCCGCTCGACCTCGAGGACCCGCACCTCGACCGTCCGGCCGCGGTCACCCGGCCGGAGGTCGAGCAGGTCGCGCTCGCCGCCGACCTCCTCGTGGACCTCGAGCGGTTCGTCGTGAAGGGTGACCGTCGTCGACTCGCCGAGGTTGAGCTCCGGCTCGCCGTCCCACTCGCGGACGCCCGCGTTCCCCGCCGTGATGGTGTCACCCGGCGACAGCGAGAAGTCCGTCCACGCGGTGTAGGAGATCGTCCCCGTCTCGTCGGCCAGCTCGCCCTCGAAGATCACCTGCTCGTCGCCCTGGTACCTGATCGAGCGCTTGCCGACCGTCAGCACGCGCGCGGTGACGGTGACGTTGCCGGAGTCGGTGGTGATCTCGGCGACGTCCGTCTCCGGTGGTTCACCCCGGTCGCCGGCACCGCCCGTGCCGTACTTCCGCCGGAGGCTCTGTTTCGCCTCGTCCATCGGCACCGAGTACGAGACGAGCTTCTCCAGGTCCGCCTTGACCTCCGCTTTGTCGACGCCGAGGTCGGAGGCGAGGTCCTCGGCTGCGTCGTCGAGACTCATCGAGCGGGGCTTGGACGGCCGGTGGCAAAAGCGTTCGCGACGCCGCCGGATTTCGACGTCCCGTAGTCGAGCCGCTCGAGCCACCGGCGACGGCGACCACTGTCACCCGAACTGGGGACGGGTGCCGGGGCCTGGCGGGGTTTTCACGATCCCCCGGCCCAACGGCGGGGGCGTGATGGACCGCCGACTCCGGCCCGTCCCGACACCTCACGTCGATCGGTTCCCGCCTGGCCGATCCCGGCCCGTCCCGACACCACCCGTCGATCGGTTCCCGCCTGTCCACTCCCGGCCCGTCCGGTCCCAGCCCGTCCGTTCCAGGCCCGTCCGGTCCCGGCCTGTCTCGGT
>SLIW01000216.1 GCA_007135435.1 Natronomonas sp. | reverse complement strand
GAACTGCGACGACAGTATGCGAGCGAAGCCGGGCGCATGGCCGCGTCGCACGACCCGGACGACCCGATCTGAGCCGGCCACGGCCGGTTTCGAGTGGGGATGGCTCGATGCCAGTCCGTGTCCGCCAGGTGGGGCGCCCGTGAGACGGGGCCGTCAGAGCGGCGTCCGGACTCCTATTCGCTCGTCCACTCCTCGAAGGTCCCGTAGATCCCCTTCGAGAGGTAGCGCTCGCTGGAGTCGGGGAAGACCGTGACGACCGAGTCGTGGGGGGCCTCGAGCGTTCCCGCCTCGATGCGTTCTGCGACATCGAGTGCGGCCACGCTCGCCGCGCCGGCGCTCGAGGCGACCAGGTGGCCCTCCTCGCGGGCGAGCCGAACGAGCTCGGCGTGGGCCTCCCGGTCGGAGACCTGGACGATCTCGTCGACGAACGCCGGGTCGAACAGCTCGTTCGTGGACGGGTCGTGCGTGCCGATCCCCTCGATGGCGTACTCACCGTCCTCCACCTCGCGGCCGAGCGTCCGCTGGAGGACCGACCCCTCCGGTTCGACCGCCGTGACGTGCACCGCCGGCTCGCGCTCCAGGAAGTACTCCGCCATGCCCATCAGGGTCCCCGCGGTCCCACAGCCCACGACCAGCGCGCCGACCTCGCCGCCGAGCGCCTCGTCGACCTCCGGGCCGGTGGTCGCGGCGTGTGCCTCGACGTTCAGGCGGTTCGAGAACTGCTGGGGGACGACCGCGTTCCCGCGGTCGGCGACAATCTCGTGGGCCCGCGCGATGGCCCCCTCCATGCCCTCGTCGGTCGGCGTGTTCACCACCTCGGCGCCGAGCGCGCGCATCAGCTGCTGCTTCTCGACGCTGAACCGCTCGGGGACCACGAACACCACCTCGACGTCGAGCTGGGTGGCCGCCAGCGCCATCCCGATACCCGTGTTCCCGGCGGTCGGCTCGACGGCGGTGCCGCCGGGCTCGAGGTCGCCCCGCTCGAGCAGCCCCCGGAGGATGTAGGCGCCGATGCGGTCCTTGACGCTGGCCCCGGGGTTGAACGACTCCAGCTTGGCGTACACCGGCACGTCGTCGGGCGCCGCCTGTACCTCGACCAGCGGGGTCTCGCCGATGGTCGCCAGCACCGAATCGAGCGGCTCGCGGTGGGTCGTCATGCGTCGTCCTCCCCGGGTCTACCGCGGGCCCCACCGTGACTCTTGTGCCGAACGCGGCCGGTCGATCTCACCCCCGAACCGCGACCGCCCCCGATCGTTGCGATAGCCGCACGGGCGGTTCTCTGGACGCTCGCGCGGTCCTACCGTCGTCGAGCGGCGTCAAACTATCACTCGTGTGGTCCTACCCCAGCTCGCGGTGTCCTACCCCCACTCGGCGGCGGCCTCCAGTCGACGCAGGCGCTCGATCCGCGCTTCCGTGGGTGGGTGGGTCCGGAAGGGACCGGCGTGGTCGTCGACGGCGGGGAGGATGTCCAGGGCGGCGATCGACGACTCCCACTCGCGGAGGTCGGTCGCGGGGGTCCGGCGGCGCCCCTCGATGGTCGCGAGGGCACTGGCGAGGGCCGCGGGCGACCCCGTCAGCGCGACGGCGCCGGCGTCGGCGCTCCACTCGCGGCCACGCGAGAGGAACGCCACGCCGAACTGCCCGATCCGCTTCAGGACGCCGAACACGCCGTTCCAGAAGTAGTCGCCGGACCGGCGGGGTCGGTCGGTGATCCAGTCGTCGGCGGCGAGCGTGGGGACCAGCGCGAGCGAGACGACCCGGCCGTCCGCGTTCGCCAGGTGGCTCACCTCGTGTGCCAGCACCGCCTCCAGTTCGGCCGTCGAGAGTGCCTCCACCAGCCCGGTCGAGACGACCACCACCGCGTCCGCGCCGGTGCCGACGGTGAAGGACTCCGGGCGGGCCGTGTCCGTGATCCGGACCTCCGGCGGCGGGACGTCGGCCAGCTGGGCGAGCCGCCGGGTCGCCTCCGCGACCGCCGTCTGGCGCTCCGCGGCGGGCTCGCTGTCCTCGAGGAGGCGATCCTGCAGGCGGTCGACCTCCCGTCGCGCCTCCTCGACGGTCCCGACGAGGACGAGCAACCCGCTGGCCACGAAGAGGACGAGGAAGCTGTTCTCGATCGCCAGGACCCAGCCGAGCAGCGTCAGAACCGCCGCGCTCCCCTCGACGAGGAGCAGGTAGCCGCTGCAGAGGGCCACGACCAGGAGCACGGCGGAGGTCGGACCCGTCGGCGGGACGAGGTTGTCCTCGCGCGTGTGCGCCGAGATGTGGGGCCAGCCGTAGACGGCACCGACCAGGGCGGCGGATGCCGCGATGGCGACCGCCCCCGCGGGGACGGGGGATATCGTGGACGGTCGGGGCGCGCCGGCGACGTACTCGAGGATCCCCATCAGGTACGCCACGGCAAAGAACCCGACGAGCCCACCGAGGACGCCGACGACGACGGCGAGGACGATCCCGAGCGCCGCGAGGATCCCCAGCGCGACGCACATCCTGCCGACGAGGGACAGTCTCAGGCGGATGCCGACGCCCATGCGTGTCCGGTGGGACCGACCCGCAGGTCAACGTTGCTGCGGTTTCGACGGGTGAGCGGTCCGTCGAGAGGTGTCGAGAGGCGTCGAGGGGCGTCGAGAGGTGTCGAAAGGTGTCGAGGGGCGTCGAGAGGTGTCGAAAGGCGTCGAGAGCCGGTGGGTGTCGGTCGGTGCCTTTCGCGGACGGCGGCCGAACCTGACCGACGGAATACAAGGATGAAGGCAAGAGCTGGTATCAAAAGGCAAATATAACAAATAAATACCTTTGGAAGGTCCTAAAAGGCACTTACCGAATCGGTGCGTTCGACGGCACCCGACCCTACCTCTCCGTCTCTGATCTCCGGATCGCCCGCTCGGCGTCGGCCAGCGCCTCCTCGGCGTCGAAGCTCTCGACGATGTCGTCGAGCTCGGCTTCGGTGGCGTCTGCGAGCTCCCGCGCGTAGTGGGTCATGGCGGGCACCGCCCGGACGAGGTTGTCCACGATGGGGACCGTCGCCGCCCGTGCCGACCGCGACAGGGGGTTGAGGTCGACGACCAGCTCCACCACGCCCATCTCGGCGAGGGCGGCGGCCCGGTCGCCGTCCTCGAGGGGCACCAGGACGACGTCGGCGCGCCCGATGCCGTCGGCGTCGACCTTCGCCCGGTCGTGGTCGAGGCCGGGGAGCCGGGCCCCCGCCTCGAGGCCGAGCACCTCCGTTGCGCCGTGCTCGCGGAGGTGGGCGGCGATGCGCTCGAGGCGCTCGTCGGTCCGGTCGAAGAGGTTCACCTCGAGGGCCGCGCCGGTCGCCTCGGCCAGCTCGACCATCTCGCCCGGCGCCAGCGCCGCGACGTTGCCGTTGACGGACAGCACCGGGTGGTCGGCCCGGAGGAGGTACGCGGCGGCCGCCCGTTCGGCCGCGGCGGCGCTCTCGATGGTGCGCTCGCCGAGCAGGTAGTCGAACGCCTCGCCCCGCCCGTGGGCGATGAGCCCCGCCCGCGAGGTGATGCCGCGGTCGACGCCCTCCTCGAGGCGGTGGCGCGTCCGCAGGGACTCGAAGCGTGGGTGGGACTCCGGGATCTCCGCGCCGGTCATGGCGACGAGTCGGTCACAGGAGGTGAAAAGGCTCCCGTTCCCCGCCCGACGCGCTGCCAGGTTACTCAGATGGCGCCCGCGTCGCCTACCAGGCGACGACCGTCTCGCCCTCGGGCGCGTACTCCTTGACGACCAGCATCTCCTCGCGGGCCGCCCGGCGGGTATCGTGGGGCTGGACGCTCTCGGCGAGCGGCTCGCCGTGTTCGTCGATCAGCCGCCAGACCCAGCCGCCGTCGCGCTCGGCGAACTCGAAGGTGACCTCGTCGATCTCCAGGATGCTCGCCTTCGTGGTCGTCGACCGCACGTCGTCGATCGCGTCGACGACGGCCTCGCGGCTCGCGTAGCCGACCGCGCTCTCGCCGAGCACCGACTCGCGCTCGTCGAGGAGCCGCCAGTGCCACGACGCCTCGCGCTCGGCGTCCTCG